>JAPOZO010000024.1 GCA_026706025.1 Candidatus Poribacteria bacterium | reverse complement strand
GTAAAGTTCGTTCTCACAGGAAATATTATAGCATTTCTATGCTTTGTTAACAAGAAAAAACCACGACACCGGTTCGGGTATCGCGGTTTTTAAGACGGAATGAGTAGTATGAGATTTGATTAAATTGGTTTTCACACTAACCTAATCCCACAGCAACGTGAAATCAAGTTTGAGTTCTTCCAGTTTTAGCTTTTTATTCCTGAACTCCATAGCATTAGAGCCCAGTTTAATCCTAACTCTTGTGTCATCGGTGAATTCTAATATCAAAACCTCGTTACCACGTTCACCATTACTCCTTTTTTCATGTCCATAATCTACTCTTTTTATCGTTTTATCTTCCAATGATTTTGCTTTCCCCAAAAATTCAGGTAGACTATGTTCAATAATATCACTTAAATCATTCACAGTTTTGTGCCTCCAAATCTAATAGTGTCAATATTATAGCACTTCCATACTCTACGATCAAGTAAAAAGGGCGATACCGGTTTAGGTATCGCAGTATCGCTTTTAATCACCTGAATACCGAAAGCATGTTGGTTTCAGTTATTAACATTCTTCTTTACTGGTAAGATTTGAGCGAGCCAAACCCGAATGAGACTCCGAATTGAGCAGATATTGCGTCTATTTCCGGGAAATAGTCGGTTTGGGCAAAAAAGGCAAGTGCGTAATCCGCATGATACGCATAAGCAACATGCGTTATCACTGATAGACTTGTTCCAAAACTACCAGAGTATGTCATACCTACTCCCCATTGAAGGAGTGTGTCCTCTGACAGATAATATCCTGAAGTAATAAAGCCTGATAGTGCTATGTCTTCGGTTTCAAGATAATAATTGAGTGTGCCAAGTACACCAAGACTATTAAAGTGTTTGAATACCCCGCCACTACGACTATGTTCTAAATATGTATGATAAAAGCCATTAAGACCAGCGAATAAACCGTCTTCTCTGTCTCCTATATCATAAGTTCCACCTTGAAAACCCACATATTCAAACTCATTCCATAAATGTGATACGCCCTCATTTGCATGTGTATCGCTAACAATTAAGCTAAAAACTACTAAAAGAGAATAAAACGACTTTTTCATGAAAATCTCCTTAGGAATATATTGGGAAAAAGAATTTAAGGTTCTAAATCAACGTATGGTAGCCACTCGTCTAATAACTCGTATAGCAGTGGGTCAAGTTCAGATAGTGTCCCTTTAGTTAATGCAGGCGATTTTCCTAATTTGCCAAAAGTGGTTTCATTTTTTCCGACAAACCACGCTTCTATGCCTAACGCCCAATACTCTTTTGGATTATCTCTTGGTGAATTTGGTACAGCATGGAAGTAATAAGTCCACAACCCCTTTTCTTTTGCATTTTCGTATGCCCGATTTAACTTTTTTTCAAAAGACGGGTCTATTTTGCGAATAGCGTAGTCAATAGCGTGTCCAAATTCATGAATTGCTACTTCCCAACTATTCTTAAAGCCCCATGACCTGAATTCATTATCAAAGACTTTTGACGGTGCTATGCATAGATTATGTTGCACATTAAAATCACATATCCCCGCTGGAACTATAAAAAGAGTGTTACCGGGGTAGTGCAGTTCTTTTATACTTCGCCATTCGGGAAGTTGAGGTACTATATAATATCTTGGGTGAAAAATCACAAAATAGAACCCTGTATCGTAGTGCAGTTCTTTTCTTATTTCAGGGTGCTTTTGGGTCATAGTTAGCATGATATTTGCCATTTCTTCTATGCGAGTAGACATATAACGTGTCCCGATAAGAGCCATTCCGTCCACGTCCACAAAAACAGTATAGTCTTCGGACTGTTCTCTACGGGTTCGTATAGCTTCTATGAGTCTGTCTATTTCCTCTCTATCTCTCAACTCAAGATTTAGCAAATCTCTAATCAACTGTTCTTCGTTTTCCCACAGCGTTTCTTGTAGCCATACAGGAATTTGAAAATGTACTGGGTGGGTCATTGGTTCTTCGTCTTCATGCGGGTGCAAAAGCAACTGTTGTGTTGGTGTTTGAATTCTGTCACACCCCGCAAAAAGGCATAATAGACAAAGCAAAAATAGTAAATTACGCAATTTTCTTCTCCTTCTGTCAGTTTTTGACATTAACACATATTTCCGCTGATTTGTTTGACAAAACATGCGAAAATGTGCTATGCTAAAAGAGCAGTTGGAAGGGCGCGATAAACGCCCTTCGATAACAAATAGGCAGCAAAAAACCATATCTGTTGTGTTTTAACTGCCACCGTTCGTTATATCGGAAGACATTGAGTGCCATTCTTTGTCTCCCAACTGCATATATACTGGGGGGAAACCCCCAGTATACTGCACTTATAATTGTAGAATATCTGTTAACCTCTGTCAAGTAAAAATTAAGACGATTCTACTGTGTAAATGTTCGGGATAAAACACAATCAGTCCGCTGTTCAATTTAATGGTGGGCTGATTGTGAACAAAAATATACAAACCTTACACTTCTATCGAATGAAAATCTGGTTAACTTTTCATAATTCTTCCTGAAACAATAAAAATTCGGCAGATTTTTTAAACCTTCTTGAATATTTTTCGTCAAAACTTGTATAATAATACATAGATTATACAAGTTTTGACGAAAAATATTTGTAATTTGACAAAAAAACACATTTTTGGTATGGTTTAGTACGTTGAGCGTTAAAATGTTCCATTTTAAATAAATATTAGAAAGGAGTGTTAAACTGTGAATGAAAATTTGGATTTCTCCGAAAAGCAGAAGGAATTCTTAAGAGGTTTGTTCGGATAAAATTTTTCACCTCTTGGAAGGAGTGTGAACAAAGCACTCAATTATTATATCATTTTTACGTAATAAATATCTAAGGAAACAGTCAATAAATATATGGGTTCACGGCACTTTTTCAGAGAGTTTTCAATCCCAAAATTACAGATTGCGAATTGCATAAAAGGGAGGCAAATCGCGTGGCTAAAGATAAAGTCCAAGAAGAAGTTACTAACGAAGATATAAAGGAACTTATCCTTGAGCACGAGAAGAACAGAAAAGAAGACGTTAGAATGCTGTGGGGCGAATTTGAGAAAGTCCACACAAAGTTAAGACATCTTCAAAATGGACAGACCAAGACTAATAAGCAATCGAAAAAACTCAAGGCAGGACAAGAATCAATGCTTGAGCGATTGGACAATCTTGAGGTGGGACAAGACGCAATAGTTCATTGCCTTACCGAAGTTGATAGCAGGGTCAACGAACTTAGAAAAGAAGGTTTTGGCGAAAAACCAAATTCACCCATAGACAATCTTTATCACTCAAAAGTTAAAGAGTCACAGACTTCTGAGAAAAAACAAAGCAAAAGGAACAGAAAAAAAGCTCACTCTACCCAGTGACCAAATTTATAACGTCAAAAACAAAGGGAAGAAAAACTCTGTGCTGAAGGTAAAGCCGAAGGCAGACAAGAACTCTTGAATGAACTAAAGGCAAAAGGGGTTGATACGAGTAAGATTGATAGTAAACCTCAAGAATAATTGCCTTTTTCTACAAACAATGATTTACAGATATATGTAAAAGCCATTGGTACCCCATTAAGCCAGTGGCGTTTTTGTTATCTCACCTTAAACTTTCACACTGTCCTTGATAAACTTGGTAAACATATCCCTACTCCGATAGTTATACTTATAGCACGCCTCTGCGAGATACAAGGGGGTGTATCCTGTTGAATAGTGGTGGTGTGAACCATACCATGCACGTTTAACGAAAGACCAGAAGCCCTCAATGGTGTTGGTATGGAGTTCTCCTGCTTCCCATTTCTCTGAACGGTTAAGGGTTTCGTGATTCTTTACTGTCTCACCTACCTCATTATAGCCTCTAAACTGGTCTGTATAGAGTTCAGTATCTTCCGGCTTGACAAACTTCTTGATAAATTCTGTGATTGTTCCAGATTTAACATTCTCTACGAGTTCTGCTACGACTTGCCCGCCTCTTGCAACAGCCCCTAATACAGCGTCTTTCGCTGTGCCACGTCCACGCTTACGGGGTTCACCTTCTTCTCTGTCGTAGTCTTTGCGTCGTTTCCCACCGATATAAGTTTCGTCAGCCTCAACAATACCTTCAAGTATAGGGTTTCCTTTCGCCATTTCTGTCCGTATCGCCATCATAATACGCCAGCATGTTTTTTGTGGCAATCCTAAATCACGTGCGAGTTGACAACTGGACAGGCTTTTCTTAGCATTAGCCATGAGTGAGATAGCAAGAAACCATTTCTGAAGGGGTGTCTTTGTGCCTTGAAAGATTGTGCCGTGTGTTACTTTGAAGGTGGATCGGCAACCGTGGCAGTTCCAACGTCCGATATTCCCTATTTTACTTTCATTGCGTCGTCTGACGTGTTCGCTTTCGCAATGTGGGCATTTAGGCGTGCCATTCCACCGGAGTTGCTCTAAGTGGGCAATACAATCCTCTTGGGTAGGGAATCGTTCCATTACCTCTACCAAATTCATCAGAATGCACCTCTATCTAATTTAAGAATTGCTATTTCTGATAAACTTTGGTATAATGCAAAGTACCTACTACAGAAAAATAGCAACTCAAATTTTCTGTATTTGTATAGGGAGGTGGCAGCCTCCCTATTAACTTACTAATATTATACCATTTTTTACGCAATTAAAGCAAGAAAAAAGTACCAAAAACCCACTAATCATAAGGGTTTATGACACTTTCTTTAACAACTTTATGCAAGTAAAATTTGACTAATTCCGAAATTAAATCTTAATACCAACGGAGCCTGTTATGAAACGTTCATATTTCCACTTTTTGTGTTGTGTTAACTTCGCTCTGTTCTGTTTCAGCGTCTGCCAAGTTTCAGCACAGGTGCCGACACGCCCTAAGATAATATTCAATTCTAACCGAGACGGCAACGCCGAAATTTACATGATGGATACCGACGGTAGGCAGGTAGTCAGGTTAACCCAGCACCCCGATGCTGATTTTCAGCCTGCCTGGTCTCCAACAGGAAAACAGATACTTTTTGTATCTAAGCGAGACGGCGTACATGACCTATACCTAATGGATTCAAATGGTGAGAATGTGAGGAAAATATTTAAAAAAGGTTCCTTTAGACAACAACCCGCATGGTCGCCCGACGGTAAACAGATCGCCTATCTCGGAAACAAGGGTAATGACTGGGCAATCTATATCGCGACATTGGACGGAAAAGAGGAGCGTCTATCATGGTGTGGCAGAACAGGTGGGTTTCCGGCATGGTCACCTGATGGAACAGAGATAGTTTTTGCTACCGCACATGCTATAGGGCAAGCCCCGTCGCCGATGGCCATCTACAATCTCCGCACAGGAGAAAAGGAGATTTTTCATCCAGAACAACAGTTACGGATGTTCTACCCTTCTTGGGCATCGGATGGCACCATCGTTTTTTCACATGTTGAGAGATTGGGGGCTGGCGGTCCGGTTGAGGGAACCCTCTACGCCGTCAATCGCGATGGTGGTGGTCTGCGAGAGATTGTCCCTGAGAAGGAACCGATAGCTGAGCAAGCTGTATGGGCTCCATCTCGGAACGAACTTGCTTATCACAAAAAAGTCGGCGAAAATCGGCAAATCTTCACAATTGATTTGGCAAGTCGCCAAAGCCAGCAGCTGACAAGCCGCGGTATAAATGTCTATCCTGACTGGTTCGATCCAGCGTTCGCTTTGCCGGTTTCTCCCAAACCGCAGCTGCTTACCACGGTCTGGGCAAAAGTCAAAATAACCAATTGACATTCTAATCTGAAACAGCTTGCTCGCGAAACTGATAACTGACTCCTGATGGCTAATGGCTGATAGCCGACTGCTGATGGCTAAAATTTTTACTTGCAAATCAGCACAAAATGATATATAATTTTAAGAACGAAATCGTGTAAGTAAAGTTTTCGTGACATCTCGGTTCTTAAGGATAATCCAGAATGCTTTTTAACTTCGCAAATGTACTAATCTTCTTGATTGTTGGTTGTCTATTTGTCGTTCTTAACCTGACAGTCTCTCGCCTCCTGCATACCAAACTCTTCTCAGGCGAAAAGTATATTCCTTATGAATGCGGCGAAGACCCAATCGGTGATACGCGGATCAAGTTTAACACCCGTTTTTATGTCATCGCGCTCATCTTTCTCATCTTTGACGTCGAAGCCGTGTTCCTCTTTCCGTGGGCAGTCGTTTTCCGAAAATTCGGTCTCTTTGCGTTTTTGGAGATGCTTGTCTTCATCGTTATTCTTTTAGTAGGACTTGCTTACGTCTGGGCAAAAGGTGATCTGGAATGGATCCGATCTACGCAGCTGGAAGTCCAATCCGTCCGGAGGGAAGAAAACTATGATAATTGATGAAAAACTGGACAAAAATGTTATTGTTACCTCAGTTGATGCTGTCGCCAACTGGGCACGCTCTTCAGCACTCTGGCCCATGACGTTTGGACTCGCTTGTTGCGCCATCGAATTTATGGCGACTGCCGCTTCTAACTACGACCTTGACCGCTTCGGGGCAGGTGTGCCGCGCGCGACACCCCGTCAGTCCGACTTGATGGTAATCTCTGGCACAGTGACACTCAAAATGGCAACGCGTATCAGACGGCTTTATGAACAGATGCCGGAACCGAAATACGTCATTTCAATGGGGAGCTGTGCAACGAGCGGCGGACCCTACTGGCAACACGGATACCATGTCCTCAAAGGCGTTGATCGGATTATCCCTGTTGATGTTTATGTACCGGGATGTCCACCGCGTCCAGAGGCACTCATTGAAGGGTTGCTCAAACTACAAGAGAAGATTAAAACGCAAACCGTCGCCAAACGTGAACATGTCCCCTTCCTGAAAAGACTCTTTACCAAAACAGAATGGTACGAACTTGAAGGAACTGAAACTACGACTGAAACAGACGAGCTATCTGCAGAAGGAGAAGGCGACAGCCCCGAAACCACTGCCTAAATAAAATACCAACACCTCCAACGGTAGAACCGATTTGTCATCGCTACTGTTGTAGGAGCGAGTTGCACTCGCGACCATGGAGTAGACATTACGTGAAACCCGAAGAAATTTATGAGGCACTAACGGCGCAGTTCGGAGAAGTCGTCCTCGGTTTTGATACCGAACTCGCTGGTGACCCGAACATCCAAATTGCCGCCACAGCAATTGCCGATGTGTGCCAATATCTCGCTGAAACCGACACACTGGCGTTTGATTCTTTGATGTGCCTCAGCGGGGTCGATTTAAGTGCCAAGGATGAAGAATTCGCTGTCGTATACCATCTCTACGCTATGAAACATCGGCATAGTGTGGTTCTGAAAACGACGGTCCCGAAAACCGAGCCGCACCTTCCAAGTGTCTCCCATATCTGGAAAACCGCAGATTGGCACGAGCGCGAAGCTTATGACCTCTACGGAATTCTCTTTGAGGGACACAGCGACCTTCGCCGTATCTTACTTCCGGATGACTGGGACGGATACCCCTTACGCAAAGACTATAAGGAGCCTGAATTCTATCGCGGTATGCGCGTGCCATATTAGGTTACGAGGATATTGAATTTTTCGTTTTATGTGGTGTCGGAAAAAAAACGAAAACTTACACTTTTGACTTTTTTTCTCAGTCGAGCATTGGAATAAAAACGCCTTTAAACTTAGGTAGGACGCTGGTTTGTAGACCCAAAGGCTGAACATGCAATGTTACACTGGTGTAACATTTTTCCCATAGAAATACGACCCCGTCTTTCTCCGAGAAAACAGGACTAAGATTTGACATTACATCACAAAAATGGTATCATATATAGTGGCAAACAGATAGGAATTGATCATAAATCTAAATTCGTTTTAAGCTTTGCAGAACCCGCACTATGGAAAGTACACAACAGACTGAAAGCAAAATTATAGAATTAAAACCGTTCGCCGATGAGATGGTCGTGAACATGGGACCTCAGCATCCAAGTACACACGGTGTACTACGACTGGAATTGAGACTCGATGGTGAAGTCGTCCGTGAAGCGATTCCGCATATCGGTTATCTGCATCGCTGTTTTGAGAAGCACTCCGAAAACCTCTCTTATCCCCAGATCATCCCTTTTACCGATAGAATGGACTACGTGGCGGCAATGAACCAGAATTGGGGATTCTGTCTCGCCGTTGAGAAACTCTTGGAAGCAGATGAAAGCAAGGAATTCGAGGTGCCGGAACGGGCGGAATACCTACGGATACTTATTTGTGAACTAAATCGTATCGCGAGCCATCTCCTCTCCTTTGGAACATACGGGATGGACATCGGCGCATTCACACCTTTCCTATATGCCTTTCGCGACCGAGAACGGCTGCTCCTCCTTTTCGAGAAAGTTTGTGGCGCGCGCCTCACCTATAACTATATCCGTATTGGCGGCGTATCTGAAATCATCCCGATGGAACCCGGGTCTATTGATGAACAGAATTTTTTAGATGAAATAGAACAGTTCTTAGACTATTTCGAACCACTGATTGACGAGTATAACGATCTCCTGACGAAAAACAGTATCTTCGCGGAACGTACGACAGGCGTCGCTATCATGTCCGCTGATATGGCGTTGAGCTATGGTGCGACCGGTCCGAATCTCCGCGGATCCGGTGTGGACTGGGACCTCAGGCGAGATGAACCTTATTCTATCTACGACAGGTTTGAATTCGACGTACCTGTGGCAGTGGATGTTCCAGAGCTGGGTGCCGTTGTCGGTGATTGCTGGAGCCGATACAAGATACGTATGGACGAAATGAAACAGTCTGTCCGGATCGTACGGCAGATTTTGGCGGAAGGGCTGCCTGATGGCCCCGTGATGGCAGATTTGAAAGCCGTCCGTCCGCCAAAAGGCGAGATATATTTCCGTAGTGAAGCACCGCGCGGTGAACTCGGATTCTATATCGTCAGTGATGGAACGCCAAAGCCCGTGCGTCTCAAAGGACGCTCACCCTGCTTCAGTGCTTTGAGTGCACTACAAGAACTTAGTCGAGGCTTGATGGTAGCGGATATTATCGCGATTATCGGAAGCATTGATATTGTGATGGGAGAAGTTGATCGGTAAACATACTCAATAAAGGGATAAACGATGAGAATTACGACCGAAAAACAGGTAAATGTCTTAGGATGGGCTATCGTTATAACCCTTTCGGGCTGTGCCATCGTTAATTTTTTGACCAACGTTGAGGTGATATCTGCAACCGTTGGTTTAGTTTTCATCGGTTCTTTGTGTTTATTCGGGGTGGTGCGCCGTTCCGGTCCAGGGCAACACGTGCTTGCACACTTGCCGAAACTGCTGCCTGAGAACAGATTTTTGCGCTGGATTCTCCTATTAGCAGGGGGGATCGTGACTGTAGACTGGATATTGGAAATCGGCGAATTTTTGCTTGCCGGATAAGGAGATTGGATGTCGGATTTTAGGGCGATGTTTGTAGGTTTCCCAGATTTCAATGTATCTGAGAATTTCTTGCCCAACATAGATCTACAAGATAAACTCAATTGGGCAGAGGAATTTATACAGAATGTTTTAATTCCGCGACTGCCGGAGGCAGTCGCTGCACACTTCCCTGTAGAGTTAGGCACAGTTCTCGCCATGTTTGCATGTGCAGGCATTTTTGTCGCAGTTGTTCCGTTACTTCCGTTAGTTCTGGTGCTTGCCGAGCGAAAAGTCGCCGCCCGTTTTCAGAACCGGACAGGTCCGATGCGTGTTGGACCGTGGGGTACACTTCAAACGTTAGCCGACGGTATAAAACTCATCTTCAAAGAGGACTTTATACCACCACAGGGTGATAAACTCCTTTTTCTGCTTGCCCCTTACATTATTTTTGCCTGTTCTTTCGCTGTTTTTGCCGCTATCCCCTTCGGTCAAAACATCTTGGTTAGCGATTTTAACATCGGAATCTTTTATATCATGGCGATCTCCTCTGTGATCGTCATGGGCGTGATTATGGCAGGTTGGTCATCAAACAGCAAATGGTCGTTGTTGGGTTCTTTACGTTCCGCCGCGCAAATTGTTAGTTACGAAATTCCGCTCGGTCTCTCTATCCTGACTATCGTGATGCTCGTGGAAAGTTTGAGCATGGTGGATATTGTAGAAAGCCAATCTAATGGCGTTTTCAGTTGGCTCATCTTCCGATCACCGTTTACCTTCATCGCATTCTTTATTTTTTTCATCTCCGCTATTGCCGAGGTAAACCGGACACCTTTTGATTTGCCAGAAGCCGAGTCCGAAATCGTCGCAGGATTTCATACCGAATATAGTGGAATGCGGTTCGCACTCTTCTTTATCGCTGAATACGCGAATATGTTCGCCGTCAGCGCAATCGCTGTGACGCTTTTCCTCGGCGGTTGGCAGGGTGCCTTACCCGGATTCGACATCCTCGGCGGGATGCCCGGTTTCGTTATCAAAACATTGGCTCTCGTCTTCCTAATGATGTGGCTGAGATGGACATTGCCACGCTTGCGAGTAGACCAACTCATGAATCTCTGCTGGAAGTACTTCATCCCGATCGCCTTCTTTAACATCTTGGGCACCGGTATTTGGGGTCTCATTTTCCCAGAGGATACGCTTGTTAGTATTATTATCAGTTGTGCAATTATCTACATTGGACTTATCAGTGCGTACATGGTTGCTGGACGAGTGATGGCACAAAAACCGGAACCACAACCGAGTTAGGGCTAACTGCTGGAGGGAGCATCTAAATGGAGAAATACATACGAAACATCTACAGAGGTGTTTACACCGTACTCGTCGGGATGCGGGTGACAATCAAGCAATTCTTTGAACCGAACGTCACACATCAATACCCGTACGAACACGACTATGAAAAGAAGCAGAACGTCCGAGAGATTCCGAAGGGGTATCGCGGGCAGCTTTACAACCGCACTGAGGACTGTATCGGATGCAAAAAGTGCGAAATGATTTGTCCGGTCGATTGCATCGTTATTGATGCCACTAAACTCCCGAAAGGTGAACAACTCTGGGATAGCATGAACGTCGTTCATCTCAAAGACGGACGCGAAATCATCGGCATCATTGAAGGCGATGAGAAAAAGATAAAATCGGAAGATTCAATAACCCTCACGAATATCACCTCTCGCCAAGGTCCACAGGAAGTTATAGATCGCCTTGAAGCATCGGCGGATGATAGCCGAACCCAGACCTTTTCGAGCGATGAGATATCGCGGGTTGTTACGCGAAACCCTGTCGTTTTTTACCTTGACAAGTTCGATATCGACATGTCCCTCTGTATGTATTGCGGACTCTGCACGGAAGTCTGTCCGACAGAGTGCCTTACGATGAAAGACACGCTTGAAGGCATCGAGTACTCTAAATTTGACAGGTCAGACCTCATTTTCAGTTTCGACAAGCAGGAAATGTACGGTAAAGATGGCGTTGAAGACGTAGAAGCCGCAGATTAAGAAATATATTAGCACTAAACACGTAACTTGGAACGAAGTGGAAAGCGGGTTCACGAAAAGACTGTTATAAACCAAACCAACGTGCCTTAACCGCAAGGTAAGTTAAAAATATGGAATTTACACTTACAAACTTTATTTTTTACGGCTTTGCCCTTATGACAGTCGGCTCGGCACTCCTTGTCGTGACAGTGCGGAACATCGTCCACGCGGCGTTTTCGCTCATGGTGACACTCTTCGGTGTTGCGGGGCTTTACGTCTTCTTACAGGCTGATTTCCTTGCCGCAACCCAAGTGATCGTCTACGTCGGCGGTATCCTTGTCCTGATCTTATTCGGTGTCATGATGACAAGTGGACGCTTGGAGATGCGCATCCATATTGAGCGCGGGCAGATCCTGCTTGGCGGTATTGTTGCGCTGGCACTCCTTACGCTCCTCCTGACTGTTATTGCCAATACACCGGCGTGGAAAAACCTCACCGATGATGGCACAGAACTTCCGCCGACAACCGAGCGCATCGGCGAACTAATTCTGAATGGACCCTTCCTTCTTCCGTTTGAGGTCGTCTCCGTGCTGCTGTTAGTCGCGTTGATCGGAGCTGCCCTGATTTCCCGAAAGGAGGTTAGGGACTAAAAATGACCTTACAACACTATCTCGTCATCAGTGCGATTCTATTCACACTCGGTATTTTCGCTGTTTTGACGCGTCGCAACGCCATCAGTATTTTGATGGGTATTGAACTTATTCTTAATTCATGTAATCTGAACTTCGCCGCGTTCTCGCGTTTTATGACACCACCAGAGGATATCAGCGGACAGATTATCGCTATTTTTGGGATTGTGCTCGCTGCAGCGGAAGCCGCTGTTTTCTTAGCAATCATCCTCGCTATCTACCGTGAATTCGGTAGTATACGTCCAGACGAAGTGGATACCTTGAAAGGATAAAACAGTTTTCGATTATCACGCTTCAGTCTGGAAACCTGTGATTCATCAACATCTTCTTGTAACCCCTCCGCTTCATTTGAGTAACGACGGTTACAAAAGGTTGTTAGTGCATCAGAAACCTCTTAACTGACAACTGACAACTGATAACTGATAACTAATAAAAAAATATGGTCGTACCTTTAATAAGTATCATCTTGCTTTGCCCTCTTGCCGCTTTTGCGATTTTCGGGCTTCTGGGTTTAGCGAATCGGCGTTTCCCTCGGCAGGACTACTTGTCCACCGCAGCGATGCTCATTGCGCTCGCCTGCTCGTTCCTGCTCCTACGAGAGGTCGTCCCCAGTCCAGAAGCACATGCCGTCGATTGGCTTTCACTCAGTGGTGTTACCTTCTCTATGGGCTTCTACTTGGACAGCGTGACCGTAATCATGCTGATTGTTGTGACGCTCGTCAGCAGCCTCGTCCATATTTTCTCTATGGGCTATATGCACGGTGATCCACGGTATCCACGGTTTTTTGCCTACCTATCGCTTTTCTCCTTCTCGATGCTCTTTCTGGTTGTGTCGGACAACCTACTCGGCATCTATATCGGTTGGGAACTCGTCGGACTCTGCTCCTATCTGCTCATCGGCTTCTGGTTTGAAAAGGACTCCGCCGCGAATGCGTGTAAAAAGGCGTTTTTGACAACACGCGTCGGTGATGTCGGCATGTTCGTCGGTATGATGATGCTCTTCACCAAGTTTAAGACACTCTCGCTCTACGGAGATAACGGTATTTTTGCGCTCGCCGCTAACCTAAACACCGGTGATATGGTATGGCTCTCCATCGCGGGCGTTCTCATTTTCTGTGGTGCTATCGGTAAATCCGCACAGATGCCCCTCCATACATGGCTTCCCGATGCGATGGAAGGTCCCACACCTGTCAGTGCATTGATTCACGCAGCAACTATGGTTGCCGCCGGGGTCTACCTCACAGCTCGGATGTTCCCGATTTTGACAGAAACCTCGTCTCTGGTCATCGCTTATGTCGGTGGTATCACAGCACTCGTCGCTGCAACAATCGCTATCGTTCGGTTTGACATCAAGCGGGTCTTGGCGTATTCCACAATCAGTCAATTGGGATACATGATGTTGGCAATTGGGGCAGGCAGCTATGTCGCGGGACTCTTTCACCTGACAACACACGCCTTTTTCAAGGCACTGCTTTTCCTCGGTTCTGGAAGCGTCATTCACGCCTTTCACGCCATGCACGCACATGGACACGACGATGAACACGACCACGCGCATGAACACGAACATAGCGACCACGATGCACATGGCCATGAACACGGTGAAGATTCTGATTCAGGACACGTTCTCGGTTCTGAGATCCCACCGGACCAAGATATGCGGAACATGGGCGGACTCCGCCACAAAATGCCGATTACCTTTATCACTATGCTCATCGCAACATTGTCTATCTCCGGGGTGCCGTTTATCTTTTCAGGATTCTGGAGTAAAGATGCCATCTTAGCCGGTGTGTTAGGACGAGCGATGGAATGGAGCTCCGTACACCACTATATCCTGTTCATAATGGCACTCTCCGCCGCAGGGATTACGGCGTTCTATATGTTCAGACTGATCTTTATGACCTTTTTCGGTGAACCCCGCAATCAAGAGATGCACGATATGGCACACGAATCTCCGAGATCAATGACTGTGCCGCTTCTCATTCTAGCATTCCTGAGTCTGCCTGTCGTCAATATACTCTGGTTTAACGAAGCCTACGTTAAACCGCCACCACAACCACACCTGCCTACCCCACAACACGCATATCTCTCACCTGACAGCAAAACAGGTGGAACAGGTGTCGCCTTATCACTCTTTGGTGTTTCCGAAGCAATGGCTGCTGAAGAAGAAGGTGTGCACGACACACACGCAGATGACGGACATCACGGACACGGTCCCGCACATACCATCGCGATGGTGCTATCTATCTGTGTTGCGGGGTTAGGTATATTCCTCTCATGGCTGTTCTACCATAGGCGAACCTTGTCTGCTGAATCCGTCGCAACAACTTGCCGACCGCTCTACAACCTGTTCTGGCATAAATACTACTTTGACGAATTTTACGACGGCGTACTGGTCGCGCTGACGGTGTGGAAGGCACGACTTTTTGCGCAATTTGATGGAAGCGTCGTTGATGGCATCGTCAACGGTGTCGGGTTCGTAACACGAGATCTGCTTGCTGCGTTCACAGGAGCGTTTGATAACCGCGTTGTTGACGGTATCGTCAATCGAGTTGCACAAGTCACATGGGCAGTCGGCGGCAGAATCCGCCGTATTCAGACTGGCGCGATTCAAACGTATCTTTTCGTTGTGCTGGCTGGGATTGTATTGTTAATCTTAATTTTCCGGGCGTTGTAGCTGCCCTTTTGATGGGAGAAGGAGGATTCCCACGAGATGTTATTGTCCCTAATGATTTTTATCCCGTTGCTTGGGATGGTTGTTGTTTTACTGCTGCCGCGCGAATCGGAGGAACTGGTTAAGCGCGTTACGCTCCTTTTTACGCTCATTCCGCTTGCACTCGCAGTATATCTATTTATATCTTATGACCGATCAACTGCAGGAACACAGTATGTCCACGGTCCTGTTCCTTGGATTGATGCATTCAATATCCAGTATCACATCGGTATTGACGGCCTCAGTGTAACGTTATTGCTTCTAACGGCACTCCTTGGTCCGATCTGTGTTATCGCATCGTGGCGCAACATCGAAAAAGGCATCAAGGCATATATGGCTCTGTTTCTGCTGCTTGAGACAGGGATGCTCGGTTTCTTCGCTGCGTTAGACCTGTTCCTGTTCTACGTCTTCTTTGAACTCACACTGTTGCCGATGTATTTCCTGATCGGTGTCTGGGGCGGACCGCGCCGAGAATATGCTGCCATTAAGTTTTTCCTCTACACTCTCTTCGGCAGTGTGCTGATGTTAGTAGCGATGATAGCGGTCTATCTCAACAGTAATATTGTGAACGGAGTGGCTGAAGGTGCTCGAACATTCGATATTCCTACGCTCATTACTTTAGCCGCCACACAAGGACATGCACTCGCCGATTCGGGCTTCCAAATGTGGGTATTTGTCGGTTTCTTTATCGGGTTTGCCGTTAAGGTACCCATCTTTCCCTTCCATACATGGCTCCCCGATGCACACGTCGAAGCCCCCACAGCCATCAGCGTTATCCTCGCAGGTATCCTCCTAAAGATGGGGACTTACGGGTTGGTTCGAGTGAACATGGCAATGTTCCCACAAGGCTTAGATCATTTTACCAACGGGATAGGTTTCTGGGGTAATAGTCTCGCACTACTTGGGTTCATTAACATCGTCTACGGTTCCTTCTGCGCACTGGCACAAACCGACTTTAAGAAACTCGTCGCGTATTCCAGTATCGGACACATGGGTTTCGTTATCTTGGGGCTTGCTGCTCGAAACGATAGCGGTATCACTGGCGCGATCCTCCAGATGTTCAACCACGGTGTCATCAGTGCAATGCTCTTCCTACTCGTCGGCGTTCTCTACGACAGGGCACACCACCGTGAAATCGAAGGGTTTGGTGGTTTGGGAACCAGAATGCCCATCTATACTGGCATCACAACGCTCGCTTTCATGGCTTCTTTGGGATTACCCGGCTTGAGCGGATTCGTCGGAGAGGCACTCTCCTTACTCGGTGCCTACGACAAATTCAAATTCTTGACCATCTTATCCACAATCGGCATTGTTGTCGGCGCTGCATATTTCCTCTGGACACTTCAACGCGTCTTCTTAGGAACACTCAATCCCAAATACGAAGAACTCCCAGAAATCAACGGACGTGAAATTCTGACACTTGTACCTCTCGGAATCTTAACGATCGTGCTCGGTGTCTGGCCCAACTTCGCCATTGACATGTTCAGAGAATCGGTTACCAATCTCATAGATGTCCTGAACGCGATATAGGAGGTTCGAGTAAAGAAAGTATGCAACCCTTAAGCAACATTGAAAGCCTCCTCTATTTCAGCCCGGAAATCCTACTTGTAATTTTTGCTGCTGCCGTTATTATCCTTGACCTCGTTGTGAAAAACAGGGAAAGTGTCGCTGTTGCACACCTCTCCCTTGTTGGGTGTCTTTGTACATTTGCCGCTGTCCTTTTCACACACTTCTCATTCGGTGATGAAGGTCCTGTTTCCCTCTTTTTGGGGATGATCCGACTTGATGTATTTTCCACCTTTTTCAAGATTCTGCTCCTACTTGCGACCACTGCAACGATCCTCTTCTCCCTCCGTTCTGAGGAACTCGACGCACGCTTGAAAGGTGAATACTACGCACTTTTGTTAGCCATCACCCTCGGTATGTTCCTCATGGCATCGTCAACGAATCTGTTGATGATATTCATCTCGCTGGAGACGGTAAGCCTTACCTCTTATATTCTCGCTGGGTTCTTGACGCATAGCCCCCGTTCAAGTGAAGCGGCGTTCAAATACATCACGTATGGTGCAGTTGCATCTGGAACAATGCTTTTCGGGCTTTCTCTCTTGTTTGGGATGACAGGTACAGGGGACCTGGCACAAATTAGCGGACAACTTACGGAACTCCTTGCCTCTGGAGAAGTAGCCCCCCTTGCTGTATTGATTGCAATAACTTTTGTCCTCGCAGGTGTTGGCTATAAGATAGCCTCCGTGCCATTTCATATGTGGTCTCCCGATGTCTACGAAGGTGCCCCTATCCCGATAACCGCCTTTTTGTCCGTGGCTTCAAAATCCGCAGGGTTTGCACTGTTCATCCGGTTCTTCTATGCCGGGTTCGGCAGCACCGAACTGATGCAAGCAGTTGATTGGCCCTTTATGCTGGCAATAGTCTCCGCATTGACGATGACTGTTGGAAATCTCGCAGCCCTTCCCCAACAAAATGTGAAACGTCTATTGGCGTATTCAAGCATCGCACACGGTGGTTACCTCTTGATGGGCGGCGTTCTGCTCTCCGCCGAAGGGGTCGGGGCGATTCTCTTCTACCTTGTCGTCTACCTCTTTATGAACCTGGGGGCATTTTATGTTGTTGTCCTCATCGCGAATGAGGTGGGTAGTGAAATGGTTGAAGGTTACCGTGGACTCTCCTCACGCGCCCCCTTAGTTGCTTGGGCAATGGTTATTTTCCTCGTCTCTCTGGCCGGGATTCCGCCAGTCGCTGGGTTCTTCGGAAAATGGATCCTCTTCACCGCCGTCCTTGAACAGGGATATTATTGGCTCGCACTTGTCGGTTTACTAAATAGTGTCGTTTCGCTCTACTACTATGCGCGTATTGTGAAAGCGATGTTTTTTGAAGAGGCAGGCGAGGAAACCGATCGCGTCTCCTTCTCTACCGGCACCTTTGCATTGCTGAGCGTATTCGTTATCCCAACGATTTTTATCGGATTCCTGAATATCTTCTATACTTTCTCCAATATCTCAGTCTCTGTGATGCCAATGCAGTAGACTGTCAACTCTCTATAGGCATTTAGTTTTACATATTTACTTGATGGATGTGTCTATCTTGCTGCTGTAGGAGCGAGTGTTTTTGCTTGGGGTGTTTCTTGTCGCTCGCGATATTGCGAACTCTCAAAAAAAGTTGACAACGCAACGCACTTAAGGTATACTTAAAAGTGGACAATACGCATTAGTTGCAAGCGCGAATTGAGGATTTTGCCATAATGAGTTATAGCAATTTCACCTTGGAATCAGTCGTAACAAAATTTGAATTGGAGAAGACTGAATCCATAGGCCTCTTTTCTGAAATAGAACCAATTACCCCGAGTGATTATCTCACAACAGGGCTAGCGAAAAAGGTGCCCTTGGCGGCCGCAATCGGGACTGAGAAGGCACGTTCTGAACTTATTGTCGCTGATATCCTTGTTGAACTCTGTGAAAAGTTCGATTATCGGATCAGTTTTTTTTCGGGAATCGACTTTAATGTTGATTTTGAAAATGATTTAACAGGCGTTTGCGATTTTTTAATCAGCCTGTCACCGGGACAACTTTTTTTGGAAGAACCTGTCATCGCCCTTGTTGAAGCAAAAAATACGGATATGAAGCTTGGACTCGGGCAATGTGTTGCCGAAATGATCGCCGCACAACGTTTCAATCAGGAAAAAGGGAACGATATCCCGTGCGTATATGGTGCCACGACAACAGGAGTCGATTGGCAGTTCCTCAAATTGGAGGAAAAGAATTTACAGATCGATATTGCAATCTATCCAATCCAGCAAAGCGATAAAATTCTTGGTATCCTCTCCGGTATGGTAAACCAAAGTGCCTAAGAATAGCACACGGCTACCATACTTTGTATTAATGCCCGGTCGTCTAATGGTAGGACGCATGGCTCTGGACCATGTAGTGAAGGTTCGAGTCCTTCCCGGGCAGTCATTTTGTTAAAAGGTCTTTCTGCAACCGAACAGGAGACACAGTGGAACGGGTAGAATCTTCACCTGATCATTATATAGCGAGCCAAGACCCAGATATTCGCGCAGTTTTAGAGGAACTTCATACACTGATTCAGACAGCGTTACCGGGTCGTGATTCCTGTATGTGGGAAGGTGTTTTCTGGGGTGGTAGCGAACAGCAGATCATCGGTTACGGTAATTATTCCTACCAGCGTTCTGATAAGAAGCAAGTCGAATGGTTCACCGCTGGGTTGACACGGCAGAAAAATTACTTCAGTCTGTATGTCAACGCTGTCGAAGGGAAAAAGTATCTCGCTGAGATTTACGGACCCCGGCTTGGTAAAGTCAAGACTGGGAAAAGTAGCATCAGTTTCCACAATCTGTCGAACGTGAATCTTGATGTATTAAGTGAGATGATCGAACACGCTGGCAGAATAACAGATGAAACTGAATCGTGAACATCAAGCAGCAGAACTGTCTCTGTAAGAATTTCCAATATATAAGCCGCTATCGTCTAGGGGTTAGGACGGATGGTTCTCAGCCATCAAACCGGGGTTCGAATCCCCGTAGCGGTATCTCTTCACTGGTAAGGGCGGGCGTGCATACAACCCGCCTATTGTCTTAAGCGCGCGAATGCTTCCGATATAGAATCCTATACATTGGAGAAACACGAATGCACGATACCCCCGCACACACCAACCGCCTTATCCATGAAACAAGCCCCTACTTACTCCAGCACGCACACAACCCCGTTGACTGGTATCCGTGGGGCGAAGAAGCAATAGCGCGCGCCAAACAAGAGCAGAAGCCTATTCTCCTGAGTATTGGCTACTCCGCATGCCACTGGTGCCACGTCATGGAGCGCGAATCCTTTGAAAACGAGGAAATCGCCGCTGTCATGAACGAACTCTTCATCAACATCAAAGTTGACCGAGAAGAACGTCCCGACTTAGACGAAATCTACATGAATGCCGTCCAAGTCATGACACGTCAAGGCGGATGGCCCATGACCGTTTTCCTCACACCGGATCTCAAACCCTTCTACGGCGGCACCTATTATCCACCCACTGATCGGTACGGCAGACCCGGATTCCCAAAGGTGATGGAAGCTGTAGCAGAGGCATTTAATGATAAGAAAGTACAGGTACTGCAACAGGCAGATCAACTCACGATACAACTCAATCAGATGAGCAATGTCGTCGATCCACATGAACGCGAACTCACGGAAGAACTGATGACGCACGCGTTCCAACAATACCGCTCGCAATTCGATGCCCAACACGGCGGATTCGGCAACGCTCCCAAATTTCCACCGAGTATGGGATTACCCTTCCTCTTGCGCTATTGGCATCATAGCGGCAACGCTAACGCCTTAGAGATGGTGGAACTCACCTTAGAAAAAATGGCACGTGGCGGTCTGTACGACCAACTCGGCGGCGGTTTCCATCGGTACTCCACTGATGCACACTGGCTTGTCCCACACTTCGAGAAGATGTTATATGACAACGCGCAGCTCGTCGTCGCCTATTTCGAGGCGTATCAAGCCACGCAAAAACCGTTCTATCGGGATATAGCCGTTGAGACGCTCGATTACGTCCTCCGCGAGATGTACGACGCAGAGAACGGCGGTTTCTATTCCACACAGGACGCAGATAGTGAAGGCGTAGAAGGCAAATTCTTCGTCTGGGAACCGAACGATGTCGAAGATGCCATCGGCGAGGAGAATGCCGAAATCTTCTGTGAGTATTACGACATCACGCCACAAGGTAACTTTGAAGGGGAAAACATCCTCCACGTCCAAGTGCCACCGGACATCTTTGCTCGAAAGCTGCAAATGGATCCCGGAGAACTGGAGACTCTCCTTACAAACAGCAAGCAGAAACTCTTTGAAGCGAGGGAAAAGCGGATTAAACCCGGACTTGACGATAAAATCCTGACGAGTTGGAACGGCATCATGATCCGCGGCATGGCGATGGGGTATCAACTTACTGGGAAACCTGAATACCTTGAGGCGTGTGAAAAGTCCGCAGAATTCGTCTTGACGACACTATCCCAAGACAACGGACTCCTCTTGCGTACCTACCGTGCGGGTAAAAGCCATCTCAACGCCTATCTTGAGGATTACGCCTATTTCATCGCCGGATTAGTCGCACTCTACGAAGCCAGTTTTGAACCGCGCTGGCTCACGGAGGCAGAACGTCTCGCACAGATCATGATTGACCAATTCGGAGATGACGCAGGCGACGGATTCTTCTTCACCGGTAAAGCACACGAAACATTGATCGTCCAATCCAAATCCGCTTACGACGGTGCCACACCTTCCGGTGCATCCATGGCGATCCATAGCCTCTTACGACTCGCCAAACACCTCGACAACCCCGAATTCCACGATAAAGCCGTTGCAACCTTGAAACTCTACTTCCACCAGATGGAAGGGATGCCAACAGGGTCAGGGCAGCTGCTTTGTGAGTTAGCGTTCCTACTATCAACACCAAAAGAGATCGCGATTGTCGGTGAAAAAGGCGATGCAAAAACAGAGGCAATGTTAGCAGTATTACACGGCACGTATCAACCCAATAAAATCGTCGCCTCAAGTGAATCACCAGACGGACAGACGTTACCCCTTCTCACCGGCAAAACCCAAGTTGATGACACCGCAACAGCATACGTCTGCGAAAACTACGCCTGCCAAGCCCCCACAACAAATGTTGAGGCATTCGTGGAGCTGCTAAGATAAAAGGAAATTCATCTTATGAATTTATCGGAAAATCAATCAATCGTGAATGCCCTTAAGCAGATTCTGGAATATTACGATTATCTTGAATATGATGAAAATCATTCTGCAGGTACGAATCAACTATGCCTTAAAGTTTCCGACTCGGACGCTAATTGTCATCTCGGAGTTATTAAGAATATTTGCGCGCAATTAGGATCGGAATATACTTGTGAACCTGAAAGGCCCACAAGATTCCACATCAGGATAATGGATCATCGTGATTATGCGAATATGCCGATTAGTCCATATCAAGATGAGGCACCCAGTGAGAAATGTGTTGATCCAGAGCCAGAGCCCGATTCTGCAATTGCCTACTACTATCGCGGGCAGATGAAGTGTCTCCTTAATCAATACGAGGCGGGCATTGCTGATTATAAAAAGGCACATAGCTTAAATCCAAATATTGTAGTACCTAACGTAAATAGCATTCAATTCGCTTCAATCCAATTCAATTTGATGGTCACAGAACAAAAAATTCGCTCTGACAGGGAACGATTCTATTGGGAACATCACAGTAAATTCCTTGAACGAGAAGCAAATCGGGCAGAAGTGAGGAAACGTCACGGCACTCCGGAATGGTTAGAAAAACAAGCAGAAGTGTTAAAACGTGACGGAATGCTTTGTGTCTGCGGAGATAGTGCAACCGAAGTTCACCATAAAACTTATGAGAATCTTGGTCAGGAACCCCTTTCTGATCTTGTAGCACTGTGTAGATACTGCTACAGAGGTATCCATTCGGGAGAAAAGATAAAGTTGTGGCAAGGTTCAAACCCGATGACCAACAAGGAGTATAGGGAAAAGTATCTTGAATCCCGTAATTGGAAAGAGAAACGGGAAAGGGTGTTAGATCGTGACCGTAATCTTTGTATCTGTGGGGAACGAGCGACGTACGTGCACCACAAAACTTATAAAAATCTCGGGGCGGAACCACTTTCTGACCTTATCGCTTTGTGTAGAAATTGTCACGATGGTTACCACCGTCGCCTTCCTGCCAAGTCTGAGTCTTTCTGGCACATGCGGGCATAAGAGATTTCTCAAACTAATCGAAATACGTTGTCTATGAATGTCTTTCAGTCGCCGTAGACTTGCCTTAAGGTCGTGGCCATTGTCGGCAATAACAATCTTAGAGGTGTCAGTATGAGTCTGACAATAAAGTTAAAAAACATTGGAATCCTAAAGCAGGCAGAATTTCTACTGGGTGATTTGACGATCATTTGTGGTGAGAATAACACTGGCAAAACTTATGCCGCTGCTGCACTGTACGGTTTCTTAAGTTCTTGGCGCAATTTTCTCCGATTCCCAATTAGCAACGCACAGATCCAACAGGCACGGACAGAACAAGTTAAGATTGAGTTGTCGGAAGCAACCGATGACATGCTTACGAAAGCATGCAAGAAATATACTGAGCAATTGTATAAAATTTTTGCAGCACCTGAAGACTCATTTCAGGATAGTGAATTTCACTTTGCGACAGATGAGATTGACATACAAAATAAAAAATTCAACAGCATAATCACAAGCCTCCAAAACCCAGCTTTTATATTTTCAAAAAGCAAGGGGAGCAAAGAGGCGATACTTACTTCGCGGATAAAAGAAAAACAAGAAGAGGAAATTGATACCGATAGTGTAAAAAGTGCCATTGATTTTATTATTATTGACGATATTTTCTTCGATGCCTTCCCCAGACCCTTTATTGCTTCAGCTGAGCGCACTGGTATCTCAACTTTTCGCAAAGAACTCAACTTTGCCCGAAGCCGACTGCTTGAGGAAATGTGGCATGCGGATCGAAATATTGATCTGTGGGAGTTGCGCTATTCTTCTCCAATCCGAGATAACGCGGAATTTATAGAAAAATTTGAGGATAGTGCTAAAATCAAGAGTTTTATCGCCAAAGAACATCCTGAAATCTTGGAAGATTTTGCAGACATTGTAGGGGGTGAATATGTCATTACACAAAACGACCAACTCTACTATATCCCCAAAGGTACGCGACGCAAATTGACAATGGTTGAAAGCTCAAGTGCTGTCCGTTCACTCTTGGATATTGGTTTTTATCTGCGGCACGTCGCTGAAAAAGGCGATTTGCTGATGGTAGACGAACCCGAATTAAGCCTGCATCCAGAAAACCAGCGTCGTATCGCCAGACTCTTTGCTCGACTCGTGAATTTGGGTGTTAAAGTCTTCATCACCACCCATAGCGATTACATTGTCAAAGAACTCAATACACTCATCATGCTCAACCACGACAAACCGCACCTGAAAAGGGTTGCCGAGGAAAACGGCTATCGGGATAACGAATTGATTAATGTTGATCAAGTCAAGGTATACGTGGCGGAAGAAGCGTTAATGCCGTTAGAGGAAGGTCAAAAGAGACGGAGAAGAGGTCACACACTTGTCCCTGCTAAGATTCATCCCAAGTTCGGGATTGGAGTCCACAGTTTTGATAAGACAATTGATGACATGAACAGGATTCAGGACGATATTGTCTGGGGAGAAGAGTAAGTTTCGTGAATGATATACAGATATTGCAAGAGATGCTCAATCCCAACCTCCAAGTTATGTTACAACCAGAACAGGGTAGACCTTCCGTTGAATTAATGGATATTCAATCTGGTGCTACTGCTAAAATAAAGGGATTACCTCCTAACTCTATTATTATCAGAGCGGAAGATTTTGAAAACCCTCTTACTGTTTTTAATGGGTCAAAAGGTGAACGCAAGCGAGCTGACTTCGTGATTGTATCCAACGACGAACGCGGAAGAAAATGGATTATCTGTATTGAAACACAAGAGATGGACTCTAAGCTGGCATCACACGTTGTCCAACAATTAAAAGGGGCATACTGTTTTGTCAGTTACTGCAGATGTATAGGAAAGTCGTTTTGGGAATTGGAAGAATTTCTTGATGACTATCAATATCGGTTTGTAAGTATCACAGACCTTAACTTTAACAGGAGCAGGCGAAGAACACAACCCTTTCACTCTCAGGGTGAATTGCATAATCGTCCTGACCTTTTTCTGAAAATTTCACGAAGTCCTACAATCTATTTTCGTAAGTTGATTGATCTGGCATCCTGATATATATAAAGGACAGAAGAAAAAACAATGGCACACACAAACGAATCACCAATTGACCTCAACTGGCATCCACTCTCAGACGAAGACATCCGCCACTTTGACGACAACGGCTATCTCATCGTCCGGGATGTGCTGGACTCCGATACCATCGACGAACTCATTGAGGCAAGCGACCGGCTCATCGCGAGCGATCGGCGCGAGAACCGTCAACAAAATTTCAACGGATTATACGACAGCTTCCGAAATAGTATCTCTATTGTCGATGCTTTCATCCCGCTGCTTACACAGAAGACCATCCTCCCCGTTGTTGTTCAGCTGCTCGGTGCGCACTTGCAACTCATGACTTCACACCTGATATACAAACACCCGGACCCCCAAGGCACACCCGAGACCACTCGCAGCCCCGGTTGGCATCGCGACTACGCCATGGCAACGACAACACACGGTAACAAGGTGCCACGCATCTTGCTAAAGTGTGCCTACTATTTCACCGATCTGAGTGAACCCAATTCCGGTGTGACGCTTGTCGCACCCGGTAGCAACCACCTCCTCGAACGGGTTCCCATTCCAAAAGGACAGGCGGATCCTGAAGGCGCACTTGAAGCGAGTTTACAACCCGGAGATTGCTTGCTGTTTGAAAACCGCACCTTTCATGCGGGAGCTGCGAACTTAACCGACCAGATCCGTAAAGGTATAATGTTCGGCTACGGATACCGGTGGTTGATGCCGATGGACTATCGGACACAAGAACAGACGTTGTTAGATAAACTCACGCCACTTGAGCAGTATTTGGTCGGTGAACCCTACACGAAAACGAAAGAATTCATTCCCAGCGGCAGTGAAAGTCCCCTTGCTGAATGGTGTGAACAGCACGGCGCGCCAGCAGTGAGACCCGTTCATTAAAGTTTGTAGGAGGGGTTTGTAACCTTGATTAGGTCAATGTAACAACATCCTGTTTGACAATCTCTTTCGTGTGATAGTGGTCTGCACGGGAGATGAGTTCCAGCGTCTCCGGCGAGAGCCGTCCCCTCACTTCCTCAGACACGCGACTCTCACCACGGTGTTGCGGTCTGTAGCGTAAGGTTAGGATACAACGATACCGATCCTTCGGTTTCCAAGGCAGCGCGCCGTGCGTCAGGAGTTCAGAGATAATCACTATATCCCCTGCTTTGGGTGTGATATTAAGGACCCCCGGTGGAATGTCATCGGCATCTTCGATCTTCCCGTTGTTGAAGAGGTGTTCCGGTCGATCGAAAAGCGTCTTGTGTGTACCCGGAACGACAAGCAACCCACCATCTCCGGGATGCACATCGTACAGGTATGGAAAAACGACAAAATCATCGCAAAAGATGCGACCCTCCCGGACTTCATAACGATTGCAGTGCCATCCAAAATCTTCGCGTGCGCAATGTAAGCGCAGTCCTTCTGCCGACTCCGACACACCCGCCCGATCCGCAATCATCGTGCCGCGAAAGAGTTGCGGTTTATCCCGCGTTAGCTCTTTGATGATAGGCCACGTTGATCGGTGCATTGTGAGTGCTTCTAAAGGTTTCGCAAACGCAAAACCGTTGGGGAGGTTTTTTTCGCTGGAGTCAAATCCGGGTGGGAGCTCTTCGGTGGGCGTATTGATGTATTCATTTGCTGCTGCTTGTGCCGCTTTCAGTTCTTCCGCACTCAGGACATTCTTCAGGTGGAGGTATCCAGTAACATCAAATAGATACCGTTGTTCAGGGGTCATCATCCTGCTTTTCTCCTTGTCTCACAAAGAAAATAAATAATACGTAGGTTGGGTTGAACGGAAATCACCAAAAACGCACAAAAAAGGATTGATTTTCGACTTTTCATGTCCCTTGAGGTCATCGGTATCGTAGTGAAACCCAACATTAAACCGATGCGTTCCACACGGGCCAGTCATTCTCCTGTAACCGCTTGAATAGCGTATCAAACGCTTCGCTACCGTCATCTTCCCACTCGTCGAGACGCACACTCGGCGCATACGATTCATCTACGCCTTGTTTCATGAGGCGTTCCGCCTGTTGCAGGTTTCGGTAGTAGTGCTTTATACCACCCGGTAAAGTGACAACAGAAATATGTCGTTCCCATTGCGGTTCAGGCGTTTGAGAATACCGTTTCACAGCATCTTCATCTAACGCAACTCCTAAACCAAGACCTTCTGGCACCTGCATAAATCCGCGCTGGACTTTGTGTGGCGTAATAATTAAGTCGTCTTCGTAAGCATGGCTGGCAGTAACACCCGGCAGTGTGGCAGTTGGCATCACCGCCCCCAGATGACACGCAAATGCTGCTGTGATACCGGTGCCGACATACTGCAATAGAATCGGTGTGTTCGCGGCAGCGAAAGCCCAACCCGATGCCAGGGCACTTTTCACGCTCTCGTGGCTACATAGCGCACCGTCAAAATCGCCTGCCCGGAGTCCGATCCAAGGACCAGAGGGTTGACGCGACGCACCTTCCCGAATAACACCGACACCATGCAAATAAAACGGGATACGAATCTCCCGATGCAATCGCCGCCAGCCCTCTACATCATACGCGAAAATCGGTTCCTCAAGACCCTTAACAACCGGAATTTTCTCCAATTCCCGCAAGATAGGCAGTGCCTTCTCAACGTTAATCAACGAACCATTAAAGTCAAACTCCACACGAAAGTCCGGTGGCGCAACCTCTTGAATTGCATTCGATTGCTCAATGACATCGTAAAATGCACGTGCCTTACACTTCAGACCGCGATATCCACGTTCAGCGGCAACCTGAATCTCGTCGGCAGTATCTTCGGGAGACATACAGGGCATCCACCAACCCATCGCAACCCATTGTCGAACCTGTTGTCCCATCAGTTTCCATGCAGGCAAGCCGAGGTGTTTACCCATTAGGTCGTAACACGCCATGTCAAGGTTAAAACGTCCCTCACCCATGACGTGGTCAAATGGGTTTGTACCGAGATAGGTATCCAACACGTCCTGATCAAACGGCGGTCCCGGATTTTCTCCGAGACCGACGAGACCCGTATCGGTATAGAATTTGTAGACGGTGACCAATTCGGTCATCGCAAAGTGGTAATATTTTTTCCGAATCCGCTCTTCGTAAGGTACCCGCAACGGAATCGCTTCAATCTCCGTAATTTTCATCTATCATCATCCTCACGGCACCAACTGTACCTTAATCGAATCCGAACCCTTCTGAACCATCTCAAATCCTGTAAGATAGTCCTCCAACGACAATTGATGCGTCACAATATGACTCACATCAATTAAATCGCGGTGGATATAATCAATCGCCAGCGGATATGCATACGGTCCTAAATGCGAACCGTGGATATTCAACTCTTTCGTATCGCCAATGATCGTCCAATCTACCGTTACAGGTTCTCGCATGACACTAAATTCGACAAACGTGCCTGCTTTCCGAATCATGTGCAGCCCTTGTTCAACCGCCTTTGGATGTCCCGTCGCCTCAATATAGACATCACATCCGTAGCCTTCCGTCAAATCTAACACCTCTTGGACAGCATCCGTTTCCGACGGGTTAATCCCAATATCCGCGCCCAACTTCTTCGCAACCTCTAACCGTTTCGGCATCAAATCAATAGCGATAAGCACACCCGGATTTTTCAACTTCGCCGCACCAATCATACCGAGACCGAGCGTTCCCGCACCTGCAACCACGACAACATCACCAAACTCAATGTTGCCCCGTTGCACAGCATGAATAGAACAAGCGAGTGGTTCAATCACCGCTGCATTCGCTATTGGAATATCGGAGGGGACCTTGTAGATGAGCGAACGCGCCGAAAACTTCATATAGTCTGCCATACCACCATTGACAACCGGTTGAAACCCGTAAATATTATGGATCTGGCAGAGCCAATACTTCCCAGTTCGACAATACCGACATTCCCAACACGGAACAATCTGCTCAGCGATAGCGCGGTCACCGATTTCGAGTTTATACTTCTCGGCTGCCCCCGGACCGAGTTCTACGACCTCACCGATGAATTCATGACCAGCGATAACAGGTGCCTCCACATACGGCAGACGGTGTTCATCGCCCCAGAAAAGCGGTGCACCTGTATAACATTTGATGTCGCTCGCGCAAACGCCGCAGGCATCCACCTTAATAACGACTTCATCGGGCCCCGCCTCCGGCATCGGGACCTCTTCAAGACGATAGTCCCACGGTTCGCGACACATAATCGCACGCATCGTTTTCGGCATTCAGAATCTCCTTATGGAATTCAGAGTAGCATTGTAGGTTGGGTTGAATAGACTCCATCAAAACCGTGAAAAGTCGTAGAAAAATGAAGTGCTCTCCATACATGCCACATCAAACAGAAAGGAAGTGAAACCCAACGTTTTTGTTTTAAAGTTCTTGGGACTTTGAGGGTATGAAGTTGGGTTTCACTACATTCTTGAGTATATCTAACAACATGTTGGATTTGCGGGTATTTGGAACCTCCGCATCTGTCTTCTCAATCCGTTCAACCCAACCTACAGAAACCGTTGAGACCTACGGTTGCGCGTAGACCCGCATCTAAGGATGGTGCAAAATGTGGTAGGCAGCGATACCTAAGGAGACATGAACGTTCAGCGATGCCCCTGCCCCATACATCGGCAGGAAAACTATCATATCGCAGACAGCAAGTGTTCGTTTCGTTACGCCGTGGTCCTCGTGTCCGACGATAAGGCAGATTTTATTTCGATAGTCCACCGCATCATAGCGAATCGATTGCGCTGTAACCTCCAAAGCACAACTCGTGTAACCCTCTGCTTTGAGTGATACAATCGCGTCCGCTGCCTGTTCCGTATACCGCCATTTTACCCGTCGATGCTTCCCGCGTGCGACTTTGCGAACAAGCGGATGCGGCGGTTGCGCGCTGATGCCTGTTAGGATAAGTTCTTTCACACGGCACGCATCCGCTATCCGAAATGCAGAACCAACATTAACCGGGTCCTGCACGTCTTGTAGGATAAAAACCAGTTCTCTTTTTGGCGGTTCTGTCTGCTTCAGAAAATCTTTGAGCGGTTTACCGCGTAATTGTTTCATATTTTATGAAAACATCAGGGTTACAAACTTTTCCCACAAGAGATAAGTTATGCAGCCTTGCGTTGTATCAAACGTCGCCTTGCACTGGCACGTGCCAGTCCAACATCCAACGTAATATGCGAGTAATCTGTCATACCGAGATTAATTGCGTGCGCCGTTTCGAGATTGAAACCCCACTCAATCCATTCCGGTATATCTGCCTCTGGAACATCACCCGCTACGACAACCTTCATGATACTGATACCTTTCCCGATGTTGTATGCGCGTTGGATGTACGCAAGATGCTTGTCAAGGGGGCCACCCTCTAACATCCGACCCTCTTTGTTCGCTGTCGCAAGGATAACCTCAATTTCAGGGTGATCAATTACGGCATCCATCACTGTACCTGTATGAATATGGGTAGAACAGCCGATGACTCGGATTTTGCCAGCGGCTTTTGCTTCTCGGAACGCGTCTAATGCCCCCTCACGGGACACCAAATCTTCAGGCGTGGAGATGCCATGCAATAATAAAACATCTAAGTAATCCGTCTGCAGCTCCTGAAGCGAACGCGTAATGCTCGCCTTGGCACCTTCATAATCTTTCGCACCGGTCTTCGTTTGAATGACGACTTCGTCCCGAAAAATCTGGCGGACAGCCTCTCCGAGATGCGGTTGCGTCCCGTAACCCTCGGCGGTATCCCAGAAGGTAACGCCTTCATCAAGTGCTTTCAACATCAATTTGCTACCGGCTTCAACGGTATCGCAGGTATCCTTAATTCGTCCCGCACCGAAGCAGAGCCGTGAGATTTCTAAACCCGTTTTCCCGTACGCTAAATATTCCATTGTGTCCTCCACATCCAGTCGTTGTTTTTTTAACAGATGTTTGTGTGACTATGATTCCCTAAACTGGTTCAGATGTTCTTTGATATACTTTAACCGAATTTCGCCCAAAAATGCAACCCTTTTTTCTTAGATGCCTTTTTTCTTGGTAACAAACCGCTTTTCAGGTATCATAGAAGATAAGTTCGCAAGCCTTACCAATTTTTTCAACACCTGTTTAGATGCATCAAAATATTATGAAACTCAGTGGACATACACTTTTCAATAACACACCCGTTGAAATCACCATCGCTGATGACCGTGTTCAGTCAATTCGTGAAGCGACCACCGCCAACAGCGAAATATGGATCGCCCCTGCCCCAATAGACATTCAGGTGAACGGCTTCGCAGGATTCGATCTCAATACTGCCACCGTTACACCAGAGGATGTCTGTGCGATGGTGCGTGCCCTTTGGCGTGTCGGCACCGGTTTCTTATGTCCAACAGTCGTGACTGCCTCTTTTGAAGGAATTAGCAACTCCCTGCGTGCCATCGTAGAAGCATGCAAAGCGGATGCTTTAGTTGCCCACTCCGTGCTTGGAATTCATCTTGAAGGACCGTACATATCTCCAGAGGACGGACCACGTGGGGCACACCCTCTCGAACATGTCAGAGAGCCGGATTGGAACGAATTTCGGCAGTGGCAGGACATCGCCGAAGATAATATTTCCATCGTAACCCTCGCACCTGAGAAAAACGGGGCGATCCGGTTTATCGAAAAACTGGTTGCGAATGGAATTGTGGTCGCATTGGGACATACGAACGCTTCAGCGGATGATATCCAAGCCGCAATTGATGCTGGGGCGAAACTTTCAACACACCTCGGTAACGGTGCACACGCTCTCATCCGACGGCACCCCAACTATATCTGGGAGCAACTCGGTGCCGATGAACTCTGGGCAAGTCTCATCGTTGACGGACATCATCTACCACCTTCTGTCGCCAAGTCAATGATACGCGCGAAGACGCTTGATCGATGCGTCCTCGTCAGCGACGCAGTGGCCTTGGCTGGCATGGAACCGGGTACATATCAGTTTGCTGAAAGATCTGTAGAATTAACAACAGATCGGTGTGTCCGCTTGGTCGGCACGGAATACCTCGCTGGCTCCGCTATCGAATTGGCACGCGGTGTTGAAAATAGTGTCCGATTTGCTGGCATTTCGCTTAAAGAAGCCGTATCACTCGCCACGTTACAACCGATGCATCTGCTCAACGCAAAAGCACAAGTAGAATCAGAAACAAACCTAATCCTCTTTGAGTGGGACGCAGCACAATATGAAATCAATCTGATAGCAACAATTGTCGGCGGCGAGTTAGTCTATCACACAGAGGCATCACAATAATATAATATCGGAGGGAATACACAATGGACGGTTATTACGGCATTGGAGAAGTATTCGTTAAAGTTGCAAACCTTGAGCGTGCAGCGGAATTTTATCGAGATATACTCAGTTTTGAAGTGGTAGAACGGAACAATCGGCAACTTTATATCTACTTAGAAAACGGACATCTTGTCCTCAAGGAAGCCGGAAGCCCTGGACATGATGCAGGGGGTCCCATGCACTTCGCCTTTGTGACAAGCACCGAACGAATTGAACAACTTGTTACGCAATTCGCTTCCTTGCCTTATCGGACTCGCGGCCCCTTTGATTTTGACGACCCGCGCGGCAAATGTCGGGCTTTCTTTATCTTCGATCCAGACGGAAACGAAATCGAGTTTAATGACCTCTACTATCCCGACAACTCCGTTTAAAAAACCGCCATTATTTTGCGAGGAACCGAAATGCTAACGCCTGCAGAAATCAACGCCTTCGTTGAAGATGGTTATATCATCCGTAAAAACGCTCTATCCACAACAGACATCGAATCCTACCGAAGTGCTATTGATCGTGTACTCCACAAGTGTCGTGCTGAAGGGTTACACGCGGATCACCTACGCTACATAGATGGTGAACGCGATGACATTTGGGGTGTCAATAATATTTTTCATCCCAGCATTCGTGAACGCGCACTTGTGGACGCACTTGCGCATCCACAGATACTCGACGTTATCGAAGCACTTATTGGGAAACGGTTAAGGTATCATCTCTGTACCCTGCTTGTCAACTCCGAGCGGAAACCCTACCACATCAGATGGCATCGAGATACCGCAGCTGACGGAGAAATCCCGCTTGAACGTCTCCTGAGCGGTTTGAGAAACCACGTGCAGCTCAACGGTGCACTCTACGACGATGAAACCCTCTACATCGTTCCGGGCAGCCACCGACGAGAACTAACAGATGCCGAACGCAAGGTACTACAAGAGACACCAATGGCAGAAATGCCTAACCAACTCGCTGTCGAACTAAAAGCAGGCGATATTGTCTTTTACAATTCGAGGATAATTCACAAAGGCTACAACCTTACAAACGCGAAGCGACAGACCTTACACTACGCCGTTCTCGTAGCACCACCAGAAGGGACACCGCCAAACGATAAAGGGGTAGAAAGTCAAACATGGCTCAACGAACCTAATTTTCTGGGCAGCCTTCCGCCTCGACTCAAGCCGCTCTTTGACAACTGGTTAAAATACGGATAGCCACTATGAACAGCGCACTAATCTTTCTGGCAGATCATTGCCGTGATCCAACATAGCCGCTTGAGGAAGGGAAGGCATTTAAGGAGAGATGTATCAATCGCTTTGAACAGACGGAGGGACGCTCTATAAAAGGTTGGAATAACGATGCACTTCTGCCAGAACAGCGCGCTCACCGCCGAGAGATGAAACTCCCGATGTTCCAACCTCTCAAATTCAGCACCAACGGTCTCAATATCTCGGACTGAGAAATAGCGTAATTTTCCCGAATACTTCAGAAACACCTTGCGATAGAACCAAACCATCGGGTGATAGCGCATATTTTCAATGAAAATCGCCTTTCCACCGGGTTTGAGGACGCGGTAACACTCTTTTGCAGTTTGCGCATGCTCTGTAAATACCAACACAGATTTGGAAATTATGAAATCGAAGGTATTGTCTGGAAACGCGAGGTGCATCGCATCCATCAATGCAAAGTCAACGGACTCGCCAACGTCGTGTTCCGATGCTCGCGCCTGTGCTTCAGCGAGCCGAAAAGGGAGTAGATCGATCCCGACAACAGATGCGCCCCGTTTTGCTAACAGCGTCGCAGTACCACCTGTCCCAGTCCCTAATTCCAGTATCTTTTTTCCTTCCAAAGTCCCCATTTTCGGGAGCACATACTCGAAAACAGGGACGTAGAAGTCTTCCCACCAGAGCAAGAGGTCTGATTCAACAGTGTCGGCACGACCATCGGATGCAAGCAAACTTAAATTTTCCCCATCTTTCGTAGAGCGTCAATGCAACGTTCAGCACACTCAATGGGTGGGTAGGGGTAACTCTCCTGCTCAACAATGTACCACTCGGTGCCACCGACGGTTTCACAGGCATGGAATACATCGTCCCAAGGGATCTCACCTTCACCAATGAGTGCCTCGCCATTCGTGGCGGAGTATTCTTTGATATGGACCAGTTTCGACCTACCCGGATAGCGTTCAATAAACGATACAGGGTCAGAACCGGCACGCAATGTGTGACCAATATCAATTTGCATCACGACATCATCGCGGGTGTTACTCCCGAACGTATCCCACGGAACTTTACCCTCCATTGATTCAAATTCAACGGTGTGGTTGTGGTAACCGGAAAACATTCCTTGGTCAGCAATTTTTTCGGCAATGCCGTTGAAGATTTTCGCTGTGTTGAGCCATGCCTGCTGCGAATTGCGATATTCTTCGGATAACCCCGGCACAATCAGATACGGATTACCGAGGACTTGATTGAACTCGACCGTTTTGGCAAGTTCATCACCGAGAAGCGTGTTCAATCCCGTGTGCGTCCCAGCAACTTTCAATCCAAGGTCATCACACATATCTCTTAATTCTTCGGCAGTCCGGTCATAGTAACCCGCAAACTCAACACCTTCATAACCCATCTGTGCAACTGCTTGGAGCGTTAAAGATAGGTCGCCAGCACAATCGTCTCTGACGGAATACAACTGTAATGCAATCGGAATTCTATCGCTCATTGCGTCTTGTTTCTCCAAAATTTTTATGATATCGGCAAGTTAACGACCTGCCCACTATCTGCTGATACCAATCCCGCTTCAAGGATTTCTTGCGCATCCCGACTCACTTTGGGGCTACACAAGCCTTCAATAGGCGCGCCTGTCTCTAAGCAGTGGATAAAATATTCCGCAGCGTTGCGCTGACCTTCTGGAAGTTGCTCAGGCGTTACCACCTCGGCATCACTACCTGCGGGATGCAAATGCACTTCGTTACCACTGACCATCAACGCACCCTCAGTGCCATAAACCACTGGATTCGGTGTAACATAACCGACCTTTTGTGTCCAAGACGCTTCTGTAATTCCGAAAGCGTTCCCGTATTTCATGACGATGACAGCGTTATCATCAGGAATCGGATAATCTTTCACAAAAGTGCCGCGGAACGCCGTCACCTGCTGAGGGGTACCGAGGAGGTAGGCACACATATCAGCACAATAACAGCAATAATCCATCAACGCACCAGCCCCATTTTTCTCCTCATCGTAGAGCCATTCGTAGAAGTAACGAGAGCATCCGATTTCCTTCGGTCCATTGTGCGCAGAACGCCACTTAAAGTAGAAAATGTCACCAATAGCACCATCCTGGATGAGATTCATCGCCGTATTGAGTGCTGGACTCCACGCCGTGGGCCAATTCACCATCAGTAAAGTACCGGCACTCTCTGCGGCAGCAACCATCCGGTCCGCCTGTGAGAGGCGCGCAGCCATCGGCTTTTCTGAAACGACGTGGACTCCCTTTGCTGCTGCAGCCTCAACGATGTCGGCTCCAGCGTTATTCTCTGCCGATGCTTGGACGACGTCCAATTCCTCTTTCTCTATCATCTCTTGCCAAGAGTCATAGATGTTCTCAACACCTGTTTCGTTACTAAACTGTGTGCGTAATTCCGCATTGACATCGCCTGCCGCGACGATTTCAACGTTCGGATGTGCTTTCCAGTGACGAAGTTCGCCCCAGACATGGTCATGCACGAGGGACGCGAAGCCAATGCGATATGTTTTTGACATCAATAATGCCTCCTATAGGCGCGCTGAACCAGCACGCAATGTATGTGTGCTTAAAAAAAGCGTGTCTACAATCAAATTTTTCTATTCTTCAGCCCGAACCGCTATTTTAATCGCTGTTTCACCGTTAATACGATACCCACCATCAAGTGCTTTAAAACCGTCTTCAACCTGTGAAAGTGGCAGCTGGTGACTAATCATGTCGGCAAAAGGCAGTCCGCTCTGTTCAAGGAGGGGCAAACCGCGAACGAAGTGTTCGTAACTACTCCCCCAGATCGCTTCGACCCGAAGGTTTTTACGCATCAGCAACTGGTTAATGTTGAAGTCAATTGACCCCATATCCACGAAGTGACCGACCTCAACAAAAGTACCGCTGCGTCGGGTGTAACCCAACCCTTCTGGCGTAGCCGGGAGAAAACCTGCACATTCAAAAACAACGTCCGCACCTTCCCCACGCGGCGTTTCAGCTCTCACAAGTTCCGTCCGCTCTTCAACAGAGGTGACTTCTTCAATATCAATCGTCACGTCCGCACCGAGCCGTTTCGCAAGTTCCAATCGTCCGGCGGGTCCACCGACCATAATCGCTTTCGCGGCACCGCTCAATTTTGCACACGCAAGCGTTACGAGTCCAATAGCACCGGAACCCTGCACGACAACGGTATCGCCGAGTTTGATTTCACCGCGCATCGCGGCATGAACACCAACAGTAAACGGTTCCGTGAGCACTGCAACCTCAGGAGAAGCGTCGGTTTTCATAAAACAGGTATTCGGATAGTTGAGATACATATAATCCGCAAACCCGCCGCGAAAGTGTGGTCCCTCGTCGGGGTTCCACTGAAATCCGTAAGCACCGTAGTTGGTTCCCGGTGCAAAAATAACTCGGTCACCCTCTTTAACAGGTTTCCCTACATAATCGGTCTCTACACCTTCACCGAGTCCCTCAATAATACCGACGTTTTCATGACCCAACAAAACTTCTTGTTGGAAACCGTTCTGCCAGTTATGCAGGTCCGTCCCACAGATACCTGCAAGTTCCTGACGGAGTAATATCGTATTCGGTTCAGGTTCTGGGACCGGATATTCACGAATCTCAAAATCTTTGCCGTGCGCAACCACGGCTCTCCCCGTCCGACGCATATCAATCTCTCCTTCGGTTGGTTTTGCTGGGCACACTTTCTAAGTGCACCCGCGTTTGATTATACTCAGACATACTTCCGCTTCTTCCGCGAGATAAGTACAATCGCTATAATAGCGACGATGACAATTGGCAGCCAAAACGCTTTAACGAATCCCCAGAAAATGGTAAATCCGATCCAAAGCAGGACTTCAATCCCAACGATCAGTGCTGTTTTGTTCCATGGAAAGTCCGTACTATACTGCTTTTTCAACCGATGTGCGTATAACCACGACACACCTAAAGTGCCAATAATAGCTATCAGGAATAGCAAATTAACAAGGTTTTGGATGCTCTCTAAAATGAAATTTACCATGACAATGTTGCTCCTTATTAAGTTTTACTTGCTATTGTAGAGACGCGCCATCTGAAAAAGATAGTAAAATGTGCACTTTCTCTCGTTCGCTCAAGACTCACGGAGAACACGCTCCGGGCAAGTATAGACCGCCATACTCTGTCCCCGCATGAAACCGATCAGCGTCAGGTTTCCTTCTTGCGCAAGGTCAACCGCAAGTGTAGATGCGGCAGAAACAGCAACGACAACCGGAATGCGAGCAAAGAGTGCCTTCTGGACAATTTCAAAACTCGCGCGACCGCTCACCATCAAAATATACCGCTCAAGCGGCACCAAATCAGACAGTAACGCTTGACCAATAACTTTATCGACAGCGTTGTGCCTACCTATATCTTCTCTAAGAATCAGGAGTTCGCCTGTCTCATCAAACAACCCAGCGGCGTGAAGCCCCCCTGTCTTTTCAAAAACCGATTGTGCCGTCCTTAATCGGTCATTAAGTTGATAGAGCACCGCTTGATTTATATGGAACCCTGAATTCAGAGGCGACACCTGTTGCCTCACAGATTCTATTGTCATCTTACCACAGAGTCCGCAGCTTGCATTCGCGTGAAAGTTGCGCTGCCAACCCGATTGCGTATCAAGATCCAGTTCTTCTGTGAGTTGAACATTGACTATGTTCTCCAATGACGACAAACCGCCATCCTGTGTCTCCGTAACATCTTCATCGCAATAGGCAATAATTTCAATGTCATCGCCGGAAGTTATGAGGCTTTCTGTATAAAGGAAACCCGCCGCGAGTTCAAAATCGTGCCCCGGAGTTCGCATCACAACGATTACACTCTGCTGTCCGACCCGGATCTCAAGCGGCTCTTCAACAACCAATTCATCTTCGACCCGCATAGGTTCCGCAGCTGCCCAGCGCGTAATAAGTTTTGTGGATGTCGGTTGCATGATTTTTAAGTCCGTGCACGCCCGAGAACAGGACTCATTGGACGCTCACTGTTGCTAAACCGTTGTTAGTCGCTATCCATGCCCTATTGTTTACGACGATAAGCGCATGTATTATTAATTCACCCGACACTATTTGTGGAGTCGTTGTATACTCCCAGTCATCAGAAGAACGCGTGTGATGCGTGTAAAAGAGATCATTCGTCGCTATCCACAGCACTAAAGGCGTAGGCGGTGGTGGCGGTAGCGGGGCTTCCTCCTCCGATGCTAACGCTTCTGTTTCGGGAGAAAATTCGGATGTTGGTGGATCCGGTGTTTCTACAGGCAGTATCTCATTTACCTCCGTGACTACCGGGGTCTTGTCCAAAATCCCTCTGATGTAAATGTTTCTTAAGTCCTTCTCATCCTCTACACCCGTGTGAAGCGTCGTTGATTTTCCGTTCAGTCCATCCAAATCTGCCCGAAAATAACCGTTAGTCTTTTCAGCGGCATTATACCATGTAAAAAGCATCTGATCTTCTGCAGTATCAAAGCCAACGATCGTCGTGCCTTCTTGGATTTCAGTAGAACGATAGAGGGGATCCCATTCCTCGTCTTCTCGGTCAAATGCTACGATGTCTCCTTTCGCCGAGGCACCCCAGACGGTTGTAGGCATCAATAACAAGGTTTCAATGTCATCTGCCGGAATGAAACTTTGTCGCTTGTTGTAAACAAACAGCGGATCAACTGTACCCCGAATTTTACGAACAACACCTTCATCGGTAGCAAACCATATCTCACTGTCATCCATCTTGATGTCCTTGACCCAAGCAGGGAAATCAATCGGGGCACTTGGAGGATACATCTGGATTTCGCGCGTTAACTTGTTGTAATGAATCGCGCCTTGAGAACGCGTGCCGACCCATACCTCTTCTGAGTTCACCGCAATGGCTTGCACATCTGGAACCTTTGCCGTCGAACTGTTAATCAGTTGCGGCAGGTCGTCTGGAATCGGTATCCAATTATTGAAGGCAGTCTCAAATAGCATCACACCGTTTGGGGTACCCACCCATAACTGCATATCATCAAAAGCGATCGCCTGGACATGGTTGTCGGGGAGACCATCCGCCACTGTGTAAACCTTCCATCGCGTCTGATCCAAAATCCGTTTTGCGTGTTCCCTTATCGTCTCATCCGCGCTCTCCTCAAGGACCTGAGATGCTTGATTCCCAGCTTCTGCCGTTCTACCCAATTTCAAGTTGACCTCAGCACGGATGAGATGTGCCTCATAAACCCATTCGCTTACTGGGTAGCGCATAACAAATCCTTGTAAAGTATGAAGCGCATTTTCCAACTGACCGATTTTTGCCTGCACTTTTCCAATGAGAAAAAGTGCTTTTTCATGGGATGACAGGTTCGGGTACTGTTCAATTGCCGACTTCAGAACAGGCAGCCCTTCACTATACGCCTCTAATTCCTCAACGAGCAGGAACCCAGTGATATAACTCAATTCCGGTACAGACGCATGTTCTGGATAATACTTTAGGATCAGTTGATAGTTATCTACGGCTTCCGCATAAGCCTCACTGACGAGGGCAGCGTTTCCAAGTTCCTGAAAATGTGGCACCAAGTCAAAATTCACCGCATCAAGGATTGCCACAGAACGGAAGCGTTTCAACACATTTGTATTGTCGCCATTTGCCTTGTAAAGCAAGCCGAGTTGATAGTGTGCAGCCGGATACCGCGGGAACTCTTCAATAGCGGCTTCAAAGCGCTTTTGTGCTAATTCCGGGTGCTCTAACTCCAACAGTGTGAGTCCATTGCGATAATACTTCGCAGCCGTGCGATCCTGGACATTCGCTATCTCGGATGTGACCGTAATGGTATGTCCCATGAATGAGAGTCTTAAAATTTGTCCTTGGTATTCAATTTCAAAGTGAGTATCAGTGGCACCGCGCCAAATACCGGTGAGTCTATCGCCGTTTTCGCTGTCAACGATGACGTATTGCTGACTATGTGCCAAATGTTGGCAGAAAAACAACCCGGTAAACGTTATTAAGGCAAAGAGGTGGTAAGTTTTTTGTTTTTTTCTTTTTATCTGTTTTAGGAATTTTTGGTACAGCATGATTTACCTTCAAAATACGAACTTTAGATATGATGGTTATAATATCAGAAACTTCTGGAAATGTCAAGAATGTTTAGCCATGCTTCTGTAGGAACAAACTCCGAGTAGCACTTCTACTGATCGCTGACTGATAACTGAAGACCATTCTTCTGACAACTCTCACTGCGAGACAAACCGATAACTGAAGACCTCTGACTTGATACCAATACCACTATCGGCTATAATACTTATTATGAACAAAACCGACCTCCCGATTACAGAGTTAAAGGCGACATTCCACAATGCGATTGCGACGGGTCCAGTGGTGATTGTGGCACCGACTGGCAGCGGAAAATCAACACAAATTCCAGCTTGGTGTGCCGCGCGATCAGACGCACCTGTACTCGTCGTGGAACCGCGTCGCGTCGCATGCCGATCACTCGCACGATGGATAGCACAACAGCATGGTGAACCGTTGGGGCGTTCAATCGGTTATACTGTTCGCTTTGAAGATGTCAGTTCTGATGCCTTAACGCGTATCCGTTTCGTCACGCCCGGTGTCGCTTTGCGATATGCAGCGGGACCAGAACTGGATCAATATGGCACAATTATCTTGGACGAATTCCACGAACGCGGTGTGGAGGCAGACCTCTTTCTCTCTATCTGCCGAAAGAAACGGCGCGATGCGAGACTTATCATCATGTCTGCCACGATAGCAGCACAACAACTCGCTCGATTCATTGGTGGACAGGTACTACGCGCGGAAGGGCGCGTCTATCCTGTTGAAGTCCGATACCTTGGCAAGGCAGTGGTACCTACATCTCATAATTTAGTAGAACGCGTCGAAAAAGGAATTAAGCGTGCACTTAAAGAGACCGATGGAAATATCTTGGTGTTCCTACCCGGTAAGGGTGAGATTAACGCATGCCATGACGCGCTTCGCAAGATACGGCATATCGACCTTATCCCGCTACACGGTGATCTACCACCCGATGCACAGGACAAAGCATTTGATAACATGCAATCCCAACGCCGCGTCATTCTTGCGACTAACGTCGCTGAGACCTCAATTACACTTCCCGGCATCACCGCCGTTGTCGATACCGGTTTAGTGCGCCAACGTATTCATCAAAACCGACGTATCGTCCTCGCGCTATGTCCTATCTCGCAAGCCTCAGCCGAACAACGCCGCGGACGCGCCGGTCGTCTCGAACCGGGAACCTGCTATAGACTCTGGGAGGAACACGGTCAACTTGAGCAGGAAACGCTGCCAGAAATTCGACGGGAGGACTTGACGCAATTTGTGCTCACTGTCGCTGCAACGGGTTACCGTCCCCAAGATTTGACGTTTCTCGATGCACCGCCCGACTTCGCCGTGGAACGCGCACAAACTGCCCTGAAAAGCTGGGGTGTTCTCTCAGACGCTGGCACACTCACAACGGAAGGCGCGAAAATCTGCGCCCTACCTGTTAATCCACTTCATGCACGCTTATTGGTAAAAGCACCATCTTCTCTGCGACGCGATCTGATTGATCTGATTGCCACGTTGGAACGTCCGGCACCGTTATGGCAGCGCATCGACCGTGTGCCACCTGAACAGCAGGACACAATTCGAGAAGCCCGCCAAAAAGAACTTTTTCGCGATAGTTGTGATGCCACGACAGCAATCCGAACGCTGCGACACGGCGACAACAAACGGCATCATCTTCATAAAACTGCCCTTGCAGAATGCCGCAGAATCGCGACGCAGCTGAGAGACTTCTTCGAGTTACCACCTATAATGAAAGATAAAACACCCGCACAACCCGACCGCGCAGCACTAATCGCCTACCTCTTAAGGGAGTGGGACGCTTGCGCTTACGTCCGAAGAAGAAAAGGGAAGGGATGGGGAAATGGACAGGAGGAAGTCTTGCTCGATTCAGATTCACTTTTATCGGAAGAGCGGCACGCTGCCTTGATTCTGGAAACCCTCGGTATCGCAAAAGGCGCGCGCGTGCAATTGATGGGACGGACTGCTATGCCTTGCTCATTTGACGACTTGGTCAACGCTGGAATCGGAACGACGCAACTTACTGCGCCGAGACTGGAAGGCGAAGACATTGTCGCAGAGGTGGTAACTGAATACGTAGGACGCGAGATCGGACGCAGCCGCCAACCGTTGCGTGGCACATTGCTGAGAGACGCGTTGGCATCCCTTATTCTCTCTGGTTCCCTACTCTCGGAAGTCGGTGAGCAACTCACCCGCGCGATTGACGCTTGGAGACTTCACTGCGCGCTCAATCCTGATATAGAGACACCCGAAACAGCGGATTTGACCCCACACACGTGGTTAAGTTCACAGCTCAATGTTTTGGGTGTAGAGGTCGCTGAGGACTGGCAACTTCTCTCACCAGAGGATTTGGTCTTTACTGAGATAGACCCCAACACTATCACTGAAATTGAGGCGCAGTATCCGAAAGAATTTTCTGTTAACGGTGCTAAATTCGACGTGGAATATGATCCGGCGCAAAAATTGGTCACGCTGCGATGGCAGCGCGGCATTCGACAACCGACGCTGAGTACAGTCCTACTGCCGCGCTGGAATAATTGGAAAGTGCAAGTTGATATCCGGGGGCAGCTACGGACGGTGCGTCCTGTTTCTTAATCTACTTTGATTTTTCCCCATACTGTCGTGAACAACTGTGGTTGTGGTGTAACAGATAAAACTGTTGGATCAAACCAATCTGGATCGAAATTTGCCCCATTGTTTGTGAGTTGTTCAGGTTCATGACTGCCCAGAGCAATTTTGAAGATTTGCGGAACGTTAAATTTTATATGCGCAAGCTGCAGCGGAATGGAATCTTCATAAAGCAGCTCGTCTCCGTGTGGAGACCAAATAGGTCTGCTTCCTGGTGAAAAAAGCTTTTGTCTTCCGCTTCCATCACGATTTACACTGTAGAGGGTACTGGTATCTGTTGCTTCATCCCACCAAGAAAAGGCGATTTTACTGCCATCTGGCGACCACGATGGGTTATAAATCCACTGACCTGCTTGTGGAAACAGCATTTTTTCCGCGAGCGTTTGGACGTTGATAAGCACTAATTGATAGCCGTCTGGTTCCTTTCGGACGAAGGCGAGCTCCGATCCGTCGGGAGACCATGCTGGCGACCCACCCCTCTCACCAACCTTTGCGATTTGCTCCTCCATTTCACCATCTATCGTTGCAGTGTAGATTGCCTGCCGTTTCACATAAGCGATCTTTTTACCGTCAGGCGACCAACTCGGATGTTTCCTCTGTGCTGACACTCTAAATACTTTCCGCACATTTGCTCCGTTTGGATCCATTAGGTAGATATCCAAAATTCCAGTCCGGTCAGAGGCAAAAAGGATGTGCTCTCCTTTAGGCGACCAGACAGGTTCTCTGTCGGTTGAAGGATGCTTGGTTAAGTTTCTCTGTTGGCTGCCATCAGACATCATTGTGTAAATCTCTGCGTTGTCATCGCGTAATGAGAAAAATACAATTCTGGCAGTTGTCGGAGCTCTCGCGAACACTATATGACCACTGGCGAGCACTAATATCAGACTCAGTGCCGAGAAAAAGTGGAAAGGGATATTTTTCATAACACTTCATTTGCCTCCTATGCAATTATTACCATTTTTCAGTCCTGCGCCGGTAATCTACCTTATATATAATACCCGGATTGTTCACATAGACATAGACATGGTAGTAATCGTCGTGCCCGGTATCCGTTTCTCCGAGTGTTGCTAATATTTCGGCAACAATCTCAGCTTGGGACTCAATGTCATAAACGAAAGTATGCCTATAGTTACCTTGACCTATAGGCGTTGACTGTCTCGGATCAGGGTTTTCCTGCAGAAATTCTTCAAAGGGCTGATTCAACCAAGGGCTATATAAAGCTTCAACATCTCGATCATGTTCGATAGTGTGTGTCGCACATCCGATGACTGCAAGTGTAAACATACAAAAGATAAACAGTGTCATATATGCATATCTGCAATTCATGGGTTCCTCCTTGTGAACGAGGTCGGAAACCTTTTGAGTGGTTGTGTAAACATAAATGAAAGGGGTTATTTCAGAATCGTCATTTTCTTCAGCATTAAACGTCAATCATGTTTCCTGCGTTTACATCACCACTTTTGAGAAATACCGGAAACCCTTTATTACCTATTTACGTCAGTTCTAATTAGTTTTGGCCTTGATCTTACTCCACGTCGTCAGGTGTGAGTCCAGTCGCGGCGCAACAGATAGAACCGCTGGATCAAACCAATCCGAACTATAGTTGCTCCCAGCCTGTGTGATCTGTTCCGAAACAAGACTCCCTAAAGAGATTTTAAAGAGATGGCGTTCCTTTCCAGAAAGTTGACTGTAGATTAAGGCATCGCTTTGTGGTGACCACGCCGGGTCGTCAACTTGGGATCCGTCAACAACGATTGCCTCTATCTCGGTTCCATCGCTGTTGACAGTATCAATCGTCTGTGCTGGCGCGGCATCTTTACCGTCAAACAGACCCTTTAGAATAAACAAGAAAATGTTGACACGCGTGAAAGCGATCTTGGTTCCATCCGGTGACCATACAGGATCGGAAAGTAACGATTTTTCCATCGGAACAACGACTCTTTCCAAACGAGTCTTTACGTCAATAACACGAATATCAAGGTCTTTCGCAAGTGAAACAAAAGCGATCTCGTCACCATTCGGTGACCACGTCGGGTGCCAACCACTGACCAGACGTTTTTCATTCGCCCCGTCAATTGAACCGATATAAATCGCTTCCTCGTCTCCACGGAAATACGCGATTTGCCTACCATCGGGAGACCACGCAGGATTTGTTCTATTCGCCCATTTTTCAAAAACCTTTCGGACATTCGTGCCATCTGCGTTCATGCGGTAAAGATCCCTGACCCCGTCCCGGTCTGACGTAAAAAGAATATGTCTTCCTGAAGGCGACCAAGTCGGTTCCGAGTCATTTGCATTATGGCGGGTCAAATTGACGCGCCCAGTCCCGTCAGGATTCATGACGTAGATATTATTACCACCTTTCACTTTCGCGTTCAGACTCGATGAAAACACGATTTTAGCAGTCGGCGGTGCTGCTGCCAACGCCTGATCCATAGCGAGCATCACTATTGAAGTCACACAACAGAGAATAAAGACGCAGATACTTTTCATCAGAAGGTTCTCCCATTAGGCCCAGAGCGATTCAATTGTCACAAATCACTTTCCACACACCTACACACAAACTACTCAATCCGCCGAAACGAACAGCGGATATTCCCACGGCGTAACCACCCGTCAGGGCTTAATACCATGCCAAGATCCAATGCCAAATCCAGTCTCGCCTCTTTCACGGAGACTTTCATGCTTTTTGTCGCTATCTGCGTGGTAAAAACTTCGCCATCACCGGTAAGTACCTGCCTATGTACACCCCTTGTGAAATTGAATATCAAATCCGATATATGTGAGCCAGAAATCGGATAAAACCGAAGCGATGCAGTCTGAGGTTCGTCTCCTCTATAGACACTCCGCGTTGCGTATGTCCCATAAGACTTACTAATCAGGTTTTCAACACGGTAATAGTAAAGGTCACCACTTCTCCAAAATCGCAGTCTGAATCCTTTGAGTTTGGACGCGGCGAGCGCAGCTTTCGTTTTCAAAATGTCTTCGCTTCCACCGCGTTCCTCAACAACGAGTTCAAGAAATTGCCACTTACCGAGCAGATCATCCGATAAAAAGTCTCGGCTGCGTTTGCGAAATTCTTTTCGTCGGGCATCCTCATACACTTCACGACGGGTGTCGCGTTCGTTCTGCATCTGCTGGTACTCTACAGAAGTGCAACCCGTGAATGTCAGAATCAGAATGCTTAATGACATTAAAGTTTTCGCCTTTATTCGATCCGTTTGAAAGTGCATCTCAACCCCCCAGTTCGCATCCAACCCGTTGGGGTTAATTCCATATCCCCATAGAGGACTAAAGAGAGTGTATCATCCGTCACCGTAATACTTGCCATTGAAGCGATTGCGTAAGAAGCCTGTCTTGCAGCAGCTTTCCGCGCCCCTTGTATTCCCATTTTTCTGCTCTGTATCATCCTGGCTCGTTTCTGTTTTTCCTTCGCAGCTATCTGTTTTACAGGTTCAGAACCGAAAAGGAATTCAAGCAACTCTGGTCCCGTCCGCTGATTAAAACGGATAAATGTCATCGGATCGTCTCCGTATCGCTTCGTGGTAACATAACACTGCCCTGTGACGTTCGTGCCGCGATTGCTACCACTGTAATAGTAAGAACTGCGATCCTCTGAAAATTCAAGTACAAGATTTTTGCGAGTAGACGCAACAAGTGCCGCTTTCGCGCCTAATATCCGTTGATTCGATTTCTCATCTCTAACCTCAATAGATGGCAGGCGCGCCGCACCTTCAGCCGAACTTTGTCCCTTTTCTTCCATTTCTTTCGGCACTATCGCTTCTTGCGCAGGAACGTTCGGTGTTACTGTCTGTCCATCGGAACTACTCTTAGGAACTCCGACGACCGCAGCATTTGGCAAATCCGCAGCCTTCAGCGGCATTGACTTCGTCCGATTTGCGTAAACATCCCCCTCCTCAACCTCTAACTCGACATACTGCCACTTACCGACAAGAAGATCCTTTACAGCCTCTTTAACCCTTTCCGGGTTGTGTCGCTCGCGTGCAGCGTCACGCATCGCCAGCAAACGCCGTCGCTCTTCCTGTACCTCTTGCGGCGTAAAGATCGCACAACCTGTGAAGACTATTGCCATAACACCCAATACTATTAACATTTTCATTTTTAATTTTCTCCTCTATTTTAAAGCAAATGCTAACCTTGCAACAAAATCCCTGTTTATTCGATGCGTTTAAAGGTGCATCGCAAACCACCGGTTCGGATCCAACCTTTGGGGGTTAACTCCATATCTCCATGTAGAATCAGACAAAGCCGGTCGCCCGTCACCTCAATCCCGATTGCTGAAATTGGTCTGTAAGAAACCGATTTTGGGGAGGCTTTCGCGCCACGTTTTCCGCTGGTATTTACAAAATTTTTTCCTTCAACCCGCTGTATATTTTCAACATAGGTCTGCTTCCTTCTGGCGGACGCACGTCTTGCAGGATCGGAACTAAATAGAAACTCGAGCATTTTCGGTCCCGTACGCCGTCTGAACTGGACAAACGGCACGGGTATATCCCCAAATCGCGAAGTGATGACACTAATTTGCCCTGTGACATTCCTGCTGCGGTTGCTGCCACGATAATAGTAGGAAGTGCGCTCCTCAAAAAACTCAAGCGTTAGATTTTTACGGTTGGCGGTGAGTAAAGCCGCTTTCGCCGCTGCTATCTTTTCGTTGTCTTTGGTCTCGTGGACTGTGATCGGCGGTAATTGCACCTCATCGCTTTCAGACATCCGCTCATCCGTGTTAGACTGGCGTGATTCAAGCACCGTTGGCGTTTGTGTGCTCGTATCAGAAGGCAAGGCTGTTTGGTCCCTTTCTGATGCTGAGTTTATCCCTTGTGCGTTGATAGTTCCTTTTTCTACTTCTATGCCCATAAATTGCCATTTGCCGACCAACTGTGCCTTTATTTCATTTTTGACTTTTTCTGGCTCGTATTTCACACGCGTATCTTCGTAATTCTCGATTAAACTCTTACCTTCCTGCTGTAATTCTTGGTCCAGTAAGTTGGTACAACCCATAAATACTAACACGAAGATAGTGAGCAGTTTTAACAGCCTCATGTTTCCCCTCCTTAATATGAGTCCGTTCAAGTGCAAGTGCCCTGACAGCAGGTTCACGGTTAAATGAAGTCTAAAGAAGTCTTCAGGTAATCTAAGATTCAAACCCGTCCTACAAGAAAAAGCCTCTACAGTCTTATTTAATCCGTTTGAATGAATACCTGATGCCGTCGCTCTGGACCCATCCATCAGGTGTCGGAGACGGCGATACCCCCGCGCCTAATGTCAGATGAAGTTGATTCCCCTGCACAGAAATTAAAACATTGGATGATCCGGGCGGACCACCGAATACTCCCGGATGATTGAATAAAAACTCCCCAGGCCTAATGCCTGAGCTCTGATTCATGCCAAGCTCTGGATATAGAATCTCAGCGATCCGTTCAACGTAGATCGAGAATTTACCGGTAACCCGAATACTACCGTTGTTACCCTCGTAAAAACGCATGCCATTCTGTTCAAAAAATCGGATCGTCAAGTTTTTACGACTCGCTTCATCGAGTGCAGCAGCAGCGCGCACAATTTCATTACTCAAATCGCTTTCTAAGACCTCTATACCAAGGAACTGCCATGTGCCAAGCACTTCGCCCGCAACCCTGTTCTTGACGCTCCCTCTATCATTCTTTACCCGCGCTTCCTCATAAGCCGCGCGAAGTCGTTCCCGCTCGTTCTGCATCTGCTGGTATTCCACAGAGGCACAGCCTACGAAAACCAGTATAATCAAACCAAAGATACCTAATATTTTCATTCCTCAACCCTCTCAAAATAACATCGCACACCACCGCTCTGTACCCAACCACTGGGTCCTGATTGCATCTTACCGTGCATTGTGAGGTATAGTCTGTCAGGTGTAACTGAAATACTCATATCCCTCGCTGCATCCAATCCCGGCGCGCTCGACAATCCAAGTGCCCTGCCATCCTCAGTTGCTGCGAAAAGCAATTTTTCCACCTCTGGACCGGCGCGCCTGATGAACCGGATAAACGGGAAGGGTTCATCGCCGTACCGAATCGTAATCACAGTCCATTGACCGAAGACCTCTGTACCGCCTTTTTTGCCTCGGTAATAGTAGATACCTTTTTCCTCAAAGAATTCAAGTGTGAGATTTCTCAATTCAAGGGCGTAAAGCGCAGCTTTGGCTTCCGCAACCTCTTGGGTAACAGCGCTCTCCGCCATTTCAAGGTTCAGAAATCTCCACTTTCCGAGGGCTGTATTGATTATACTATCTTTTACCTTCAGTTCACTGTTCTCCTCGCGGAGGTCTTCATAATTCTTGAGGAGTTGATCCCGTTCCGCTCGCATCTTTTGGGACTCAACAGTTGCGCAGCCAGCAAGCATCAGAACACAGATACCACAAATAATCCAGATTTTCATACCTACTCCTTTTGTCGTCCGCTTACGCTTCTTTTGTAGGGGTTAGGTCACCTAACCCCTACTACAGCGGTATTATATCAGAGGAACATTTAAATCACAAACCTCTGCCCTCAAAATTCAAGGGTTAGCCCAAGATAAATAATACGCGGAAGTTGCGAAACTTCCTCGGATTCCCATTCTTCAATTTCAACTTGCTCTCCCTGTACTTCAATCGTTGCCTCTTTAAAAGAGAATTTTATCGTATTTTTGCGGTTGTATACGTTCAAAATATCAAGGAATCCACCTATCTTCATCCCGCGAATGTTCCATTTATGACTTATTCTGAAATCTAACTTGTGATACGGTGTCAATTCGGCAGTTAATTCTTCGTCAAGACTCGCTAACAACGGATTCAAACCTCGTGTCAGCGGATCTTGAATGAGTACCAGAGAACTGATAGGTACCTCAGAGGTGCCACTCAAATACTGCCATTTTGCCCCAATCTCAAAATTGGAGGTGAAATTATAGTTAGCGACGACGCTAACTATATGTGTGTTATCAAAAAGATAAGGTTGGTAAGCTACCTCCGGAGAGTCACGCTGTTCAGCGTGCGTATAGGCATAAGAGATCCATCCAAAGAATTTATCAGGAATCCGGTGCCGTAGGAATACTTCCACCCCGCCAACATACCCAACCCCTTGATTGAGATAATTTGAAACCTGTGCCTCTGTTGCCAATCTCCCACCCGTAGAAGCAGGTTGCGCTTCGGAAGGTGTTGAAGCCTCATCTTCCGTTACTAACTTCTGGCTACCTTTGTAATAGGTAGCAAACTTAAATTCCGTCTGAGAGGTGAGTTCATGCTCTATTTCCATGATATAGTGGCGTGTAAGACTCGATTTCAAATCCGCGTTTCCGTTCTCTGATAGTATCTGATACGGTTTAGGACTCTGTTCATAATGTCCGTAAGCAAAACGAAGATTAAAACCGCTGCGGAGTTTGAGACTTATGCTCCCGCGCGGTTGAACGGAGAGTTGCTCAGTTAAATTAAGGTAATCTAACCGAGTCCCAAGTGCTATTGAAAGGAAAGATAATGGATCATATCGTGCTTGTAGATAACCTTCGGTCCGGTAAAAATCGTGTCCAAACTCGTAGTGTGTCTCTTCCAATTCTGTTACTTCGTAGCGTGCCGGTCGCCTTGTTACGCTTTCTCCAATCACCTCTCCATTCTCAACAATCGGAACACTTATCTCAATATCCGCGCCGACGGGTTCATATTCATAAATATTGCTGTCCTCAAAACTATTCGCAGGACTAAACGATAAAAGGGAACCCACTTCAAACTGAAGCGCAGATGTAAACTTATAAGATACATCTTCACGGAGTGTGTAGACCGGCACCTTGACCTTCACATCATAGGAATTGTAGATGATCTCTTCCGCTACTAATTTACCGTCCTCCAGTTTAAAATCGCCGTTTTCCAATTCGTAAGACACCACATCAGGATCTTTAAGGTCTACATTCAGGAAATTGAAGGCGCGTGTAAATGAAAAATTGGATGTGAAATTATCGGTAAAATTTGAATGGAGGTGGATGCCTTGCCCGTTAAAACCATTTTTGAAATAGAAGGTAGCTCTTTCAAAGTGTGCGTCTATATCATCTTCTATTTCTCCCTCTTGAAAGTCAAAATGGTCTGTTGCGGCAAATGCGTTAAGTGTAAGATGATGCTTTTCAGTGAGCGGATAAGCAAACTTCAACTGATAATCGGAAAAATAAGGGAATTGTTGCTCTGATCCTGTCTGGCTTTCAATAATCGGGCCTACGATGAAATCAAAGTAGCTTCGCCGTCCAGAGACAGAAATATAGCCGTTATCTCCGATCCTACCTTCAAGCAACCCTTCAGAATAGAGGATATTCAGGTTGAACTTTCCATCTAATCGTTCCTTGATGCTATCGCGGGCGTGGATGTCAAGCACGGCTTGCGAATCTAATCCGAACTCAGCACCGTATCCGCCCGCGTAGATGTCAATTCTTTCAATAGTTTCTGAGCTGATTGTCGAAAGCAAGCCACCCCAATGGAATGGATAACCCAACGGCGTTCGATCCAGATAATAGAGGTTGGAGCCCGGTTCACTACCTCGGATATAGAGAACCCCAAAATAATCGTTTGGAATGCCGATACTCGGCAGTGTTGTTAGTCCTTTGAGTGCGTCGTTGGCAGCACCTGGAATCCGTAGAAGTTCACTACCGCGGATGTCTTTGCGACTGATCGTCGGCGGAAGACGTTTCCCCTCTACAACAATTGTTTCTAACTTTACTGCCTCGCCTAAGTAAATTTTAATTTCGGTGGTATCCCCGCTGCTGATCGCAACCGAGATTGAGGTAGGTGTGGTTTCAAGCGGATGTGTAACAACAAAGGTATAGGTGCCTTCGGGGAGTTCTGTGAATTGGAAGACACCATTTTTATCAGTTTTTTGAGTGTGTTTTGTTTCGGTAATACGGACATCAGCGGATGCGAGGGGTTTCCCAGTACTTCGCTGATAAACGGTTCCCTGAATATCACCGGTTTGCGCAAGAACAGATGTAGACATGGTAGTAAATGCAAACAGAACTATGACGAATTTTAACTTCATGCAGTGGTTAGTCCCTCACTTGTTGTACTAATATTATCTAACGTTTAATCGGATTTCCGGTTGACATAAGATTCATTGTAGAAAAGCATCAAATATGGTGAAACATACACTTTATCAATGCAAAAACAGATAACTTGATTTAATCCTGGATTCGATTAAAATTCAAGCGTCAACCCAACATAAGGCAGCAATGGAAGTTGCCTCGCTGTTCCGACCTCGTGTTCTTCAATTGTGACTTCCTCGCCTTGTACTTCAAATGTTCCTTCATTCTGGATAAACTCAATGGTATTTTTGCGATTGTATACATTGAGAATTTCAATAAATCCGCCTACCTTCATGCCCATGAAGTTCCATTTCCGACTTATTCGTAAATCCAACTTGTGATAGGGGGTCAGTTTAGCACCTAAGACACGGCTAAAACTTGCGAAGAGGGGGTTCAATCCGCGCGTCACCGGATCTTGGATGAGAACGATAGAGCTGATAGGTGCTTCGGCGGTGCCGCTGAGATACTGCCACTTCGCGCCGATCTCAAAATCTGGGTTAAAGTTATAGTTTGCCACAATGCTAACGATATGTGTGTTATCGAAAAGGTAAGGTTGATATGTAACATCAGGATTTTCTCGACGCTCGGCGTGCGTGTAGGCATACGAAATCCAGCCAAAGAATTTATCTGGAACTCGGTGGCGTAGGAACAATTCAGCACCACCGACGTACCCAACGCCTTGATTGAGATAATTTGAGACATCATCGAGTGTTATCAGTTTCTGCATGTCTTTGTAGTAGGTAGCAAACTTGAATTCGGTGCGTGATGAAAGTTCGTGTTCTATTTCCATGATATAGTGGCGTGTGAGACTTGATTTTAACGCTGCGTTCCCATTCTCTGATAGCAGCTCGGACAGTTGCGGACTCTGCTCATAATGTCCATACGCGAATCGGAGGTTAGAACCGATCGGAAGTTTGATACTTATACTCCCACGCGGTTGAATGGAAAGCTGCTCTATCACATCCAAGTAATCGACCCGGGCACCGAGTGCGACTGAAAGCGCGGGTAGCGGGTCGTATCGTGTTTGTAGATAGCCTTCGGCGCGTTGTAAATCGTGTCCAAATTCGTAGTCTCTGGTTTCAGTCGTGCGTATCCGCGGGGTTCCATCATCGTCAAACGTTACTTTGGTGGGATCCGTCTGCATTAATTCGCTCACTGTCTCGTCATCTGGCACTTCTTCTTCAAATGCCGGAAAACTGGAATGCTCCGTACTGTTTGCTGGACTGAAGGCGAGAAGAAACCCGGGTTCAAGCTGGAGCGTAGGTGTTAGCTTGTAGGACACGTCTTCGCGAAGGGTATAGACTGGGACACTAACCTTTAAGTTATACTCGAGAGAATCCTTGTATTTAGTGATGAGTTCACCGTGTTCACCTGTAACAGTAGTCTCTGAGACAATCGCATTTAAGTCTATATCGAGAAAATTAAATGAACGCGTCAGTGATAGATTGGATGTGAGATTTTCGGTGAATTTTGAATGCAGATGAATGCCTTGCCCGTTAAATCCATTTTTGAAAAAGGCAGAGGACTCAAAAGGATCCTCTATTTCCATTTCATCATCTTCTTCCTGTTCCTCTGTCTCAACATGAAAATGGTCAGTTGCAGCGAATGCATTAAGTGTGAGATTGTGGTTTTCAGTCAGTGGATAGACGAATTTGAGTTGATAATCCGAGAAATAGGGAAACTGTTGTGTCTCCCCCGTCTGGCTTTCATAAATCCGTCCAGCGATGAGATCGAAGTAACTTCGCCGTCCCGAGACAGAAACATAGCCTTTCTCTCCGATTCTTCCTTCGAGCAACCCTTCAGAATAGAAAATATTGAGATTAAATTTCCCATCGAACCGTTCGTCGATGCTGTCGCGGGCGTGGATGTCAAGCACCGCTTGCGAATCCAACCCGAATTCCGCGCCGTATCCGCCAGCGTAGATGTCAATTGTTTCAATAGTTTCTGAACTGATGGTTGACAACAGACCGCCCCAATGAAATGGGTAACCGAGCGGTGTCCGGTCGAGATAGTAAAGGTTGGAGCCCGGTTCACTGCCACGGATATAGAGGACACCAAAGTAATCGTTTGGGATGCCGATACTGGGGAGCGTCGTTAGTCCTTTGAGTGCGTCGTTGGCAGCACCGGGGATACGCAGGAGTTCGCTGCCGCGGATTTCTGTGCGACTGATCGTCGGCGGGAGACGTTTGCCTTCAACGATAATCGTTTCTAATTTAACCGCATCGCCTAAATAAATTTTAACTTCGGTGGTATCCCCGCTGCTGATGGAAACAGAAATTTTTGTAGAAATGGATTCAAGTGGGTGGGTAACGACGAACGTATATGTGCCTTCGGGAAGGTCTGTGAATCGAAAGACACCGTTTTCATCGGTTTTTTGGGTCTGTTTTGTTTCGGTAATACGGACATCTGCTCCTGCAACGGGTTTCTCTGTGCCTCGCTGATAGACCGTTCCTTGAATATCACCGGTTTGGGCAAAGACAGGTAAAGCGGTAAGCATCAACAAGAATAAAATAGATAATGGCTTTTCCATGATGGAAACATTAACCTCCATTTCGTTTGATTGTGTTCAAGTGAATATAAGTTTTGGGCAGCGTTCGGATTCTAACTCGCCAAAAGATAGGTCGGAGTCAGCAAATCCGTAACACAAAATCAACAACGCCTTTTCTAACGTAATCTTCAAATTTTTAGTTGACATAAATTTATTTTCTTGTTAGAACACAGAAAAGCCAAGGGTGTAGATTGCCTCGGGTGTGTCTATGGGGTTAGCCGTCGGTTGGAAAAGGACGAGGATGGGATCCCCACCAGCAGTAGTGGAAGCGGGTTTAATGGTATTAGATTCTTGGATTCAGAACTCGATTGTTAAGCCGATGTAGGGGATGATGGGAAGCTGGGGTGCCTCCTGTACATCGTCACCCGCAGGATTATAGAGCTTGATAATATTTTTACGATTGTAGACATTCAGAATCTCGAGAAATCCACTCATTTGCCACCCTTTACGATGCCATGTTTTGCTCACACGTATATCTAATCGGTGATAGGAGGGTAATGATGCCAAAGATATTTCATCTGCGTCCTGAACATCAGTGAAAATCGGTTGCATGCCACGTGTCATCGGATCTTGAATGAGAAGAATTTCGCTCACATGCGCGCCTGCTGTCCCGCTTGAACACTGCCACTTCGCACCAATCTCTAAAGTTGGACTGATGTTATAATTACCGACAATACTGATAATGTGGGTGTTATCAAAGATATAGGGCTCATAAGGCGCGTCAGGATGTGTGCGATGCTCTCGATATGTCCATGCGTAAGAGAACCAACCGAAGAACTTTTCATTGACGCGGTGTCGTAGAAACACCTCTGCACCCCCAATGTATCCCGCCCCCTGATTATGGTAACTAACTGTCGTTTGCAAGCCGAAATCATTAGTGAATTCAACTACATTTGTTGTTACCAGGTCAAGTAGACTTTTGTAGTAGGTCGCAAACTTCAACTCTGTCTGTGATGAGAGTCGGTGTTCAAACTCCATAATATAATGCCGCGCCAGACTCGATTTTAAGTCTCTGTTTCCATTCTCCGCAAGTACCTGATACGCCAACGGACTCTGTTCATAACTTCCGTAAGCAAAGCGGAGTATCGCGTTATTCGGCAACTTTACGCTTACGCTGCTACGCGGTTGAACAGAGAGTTCCTTGGTAAGATTGAAATAGTCGAGTCGGACCCCGAGCGCGAATGAAAGAAACGAAAGCGGATCATATCGTCCCTGGATATACCCTTCTGAGCGTTGGAAATCGTACCAGAATTCATCATAAGCTGCTTTAAAACGAACAACTTGGTAAGTCCGATTGTCGTGAGTTAATAATTCCGCATCTTCATTCAACATGGAAGCCACATCTGAATCGATGAGCACTTTATAGCGTATGCCCCGGTCTTCAAAACTATTTGCCGGACTGAATGTGAAAAGAAACCCCGATTCAAGTTGAAACTTAGATGTCAGTTTGTAGGATATATCTTCGCGGAGTGTATAAACAGGAACATTAGCCCTTATGTTGTCGTACGTGGACTTTTCGGATATAAATTCTGATTCTAATTCCGTACCGATATCTTCTGAAAAAGATCGGACGAGAACTCCGCTGAAGTCCATATTGAGAAAAGTGAAGGCACGGGTAAAAGAAAAATGAGAGGTCAAATTTTCAATGAACTCGGACCGGAGATGAACGCCTTGTGCTTCAAAACCGTTTCTAAAGTAGGCAGAAAAATCAGTCGCTCCTTCTGTAACAGATATAATATTAAAGTGATCGTTTGTGCCAAAGACGTTAAATGTGAGGTGATGTTTCCTTGTAAGTTCATAAGCCAATTTAAACTGATAATCTGAGAAGTACGGAAGCTGAAACTTCTGTTCTGTCCGCCATTCAATAATCGGTTTCGCAATGAGATCCAGATAACTCCGTCTGCCTGCGGCATAAAAGTAGCCTTTATTTCCAATCCTACCTTCAAGCATTCCCTCAGAATAGAGGACGTTAAGGTTAAGCTTACCGCTTAGCGTCTGCCCATCAGTTTCGGATCGGGAGAGGAGGTCAAGCACAGTTTGTGAATCTAATCCGAATTCAGCACCGTAACCACCGGCATAGATACGGACGTTGTCAATGATGTGGGTACTAACAGTGGAAGCAAGTCCACCATAGTGGAACGGGTAACCGAGCGGCGTTCTGTCAAAATAGTAAAGCGTGTCCCCGGGACCACTGCCGCGAATATAGAGGATGCCGAAGTAGTCGTTTGGGATACCGATGCTTGGGAGCGTTGTTAATCCTTTGAGTGCATCGTTGGTGGTGCCGGGAATGCGTAGCAGTTCACTACCACGGATTTCCGTGCGGCTCACCGTCGGTGGGGGACGTTTCCCTTCCACTACGACTGTCTCAAGTTTAAAGGCTGCGCCGAGGTGTATCTTAACTTCGGTCGTATCGCCACTGTTGATGCCTATGGGGACTTTTGTTGATGTCGCTTCTGAGGGGTGCGTTATGATAAAAACATAAGTCCCTTCAGGGAGCTCTGTAAAGCGAAAACCCCCGTTTTCATCGGTTTTTTGGTGCTGGTCGGTTTTGATAATGTGAACGTCAGCACCCGCGAGTGGTTTTCCAGTGCTTTGTTGATAGACGGTTCCTTGGACATCACCGGTTTGCGCAAAAATGGACAGTGGCATAGTGATGAATATAACCAGAACTATAAAGAATTTTGGCTTCATGCAGTCGTTTTGACCCCCACTTTAGGTATTAGCACAACAATTCAACGTTTGATTGGGTTTACCTGAGATCTATGCCACACAAAAAGCCAAGCGCATTTACGAACACGCTTGGCTCTATTAAAAAAGTGTAATTCTGTGCTCGCTGCTTTACCTATATCTCATTCTTGATGCAATGTAACGGATCGACGCGGTGGGCTAAATTCCTGCTCTGTCAACGGCACCGCCATATTCTGATAAACCTGAACTCGATACGATCCGAAGTCCGGTACAAACATCAATCCCTCGTCACTAACTGCAACGGATTTCGGTTGACGCAAGTATTTCTGCGGTTCCAGATCCGCCATATCTCGCATCCTATTTGGACTCGCGTTCGTCATCATGTAAGCCTGAGACACTTTTGATAGGGTAGCATCGCCGAGGAATTTCTGCACATACCGCCCTTCGGCGTTGAAGAGTTGAACGCGGTCATTCCCTCGGTCAGCAATATAGACATCCCCGTGTAGATCAACGTCAATTCCGGCAGGACGGTTGAATTCGCCGTTATCACTGCCAGATTTACCGAATGCGAAGAGAAATTCTCCCTCAGCATTGAACTTCTGAACCCTATCGTTTCGCCAATCCACAATGTAGACATCGCCGAGTTCATCTACAGCGACACCCCACGGCATGTTGAATTCACCTTCACCGTCGCCATGACTGCCCCACCCGAAGAGGAATTTGCCGTCTTTCGTGAACTTCTGCACCCGGTGGCTTAAACTGTCAACGACGTAAAGATTTTCCTCTGGATCGAAGGCGATACCTGCGGGTCCGTTGAGTTGTCCCGGATCGGTGCCGTGTTCGCCCCATGTCCCGATATGTTCACCTTCGCTGTTAAAGGCAACAATCCGATGCAGATATTCATCAGACACATAAATATTCTCTTCGCTATCGGCGATAATTGTTACGGGCCATGTGAACTGCCCCTCGCCCTGTCCGTAACCGCCCATTGTCCCGCGGTCCTCGTCCTCAACGGTATATTTTCGGATCATCGCCGTACCGTCGCTCCGGCACATAATATATATACGTCCCTCTTTTCCGATTGCGATATCGATCGGAAAATTCGTTGTGCGCCGCATGCTTAGGGTCTTGTAAAATGGAAACCCAGCACGCAGCAAGCCATAAGGTCTGCCCATGATATGCCTCCCCCGTCGTCCTACGTCATTTAATAGCAAGTTTGTAGGGGTTCGGTAACCGAACCCCTACACTGAAAAGGGATGAATCTGTTCAAAGTTCCCGCCGACAATGTGCGTCGGGTCTACGCCCATCCACTGCTCTAAAAGTGTCCCATATATGCCGCGGAAGTCGATAGTGTGCTCAAGGTCTTCGCCGTGTACCCAGCGGGACGGATCGAGGGACGGATATTCCGAGTAGAGTCCGCCTTTCACCCGATCGCCGATAATGAACGCACCGCCACCAGTGCCGTGATCTGTACCGCTGGCATTGTCTCGGATACGCCTGCCGAATTCTGTGAAGACGTACATCATGATTTCTTCGGAGGCGTTTTGGGACCGCAAATCGGTGAAGAACGCTTGAATCGCCTCTGTCAGATCCTTCAGGAGGCGTGGGTGCGCCGGGACCTCGTTAGCATGGTTGTCGTAACCACCGTGTTGTGTGTAAAAAACACGCGTGCCGAGATCCGCAAGGTGGACACGGGCAACATCCCGTAGACTTTTCGCGATGGAGCTCTGTGGGTACTCTACCTCAGAGGTATACATCTCCGGTGCCTTCTTAAGCTCGTCCGCGCCCTTGATGACATCTAATCCGGTTTGGCTGAGGTAGTCCATCACGATGCCGCTGCCGACCGTGCTGCTATACATCTTCTTGAATACGTCAAGTGCTTGTGTGCGCTGTGCTTCATCACCGATGCTGGTCATCAAACCGTAGTTATCCAAATCACCAACAGAGGTAACAGGAATACCAGCAAGTGCACAGGCGCGTGGGAGCCCCTGTCCGAAACTGACACCCGTTAAGACGTTCTGACTCTGCGGATCAAGTTCTCGGACGAGCCTGCCGACCCAACCTTCATCACCGATTTTCAGGGGTTCACAGGTGTGCCAGATGTCCATCGCCCGGAAATGTGAGCGGTTTGAATCGGGGTAACCGATTCCCTGTACAACGGCGACATCACCGGCATCAAACATTTCTTTCAGAGGGGCGGCGTGCGGGTTCCAACCGAGCGTATCATCTACATCTAAAGGTATCACGTCTTCTGCTTTAATCCCGACAACTGGTCGAGAGTCGTGGTAAATCCCGCTTGTATAGGGTATGAGTGTGTTCATGAAGTCGTTGCCACCTGTGAGTTGTACAACGACAAGGACTGGGGCTTTCTTTGTCGTACGCATGTCAATGTCTCCTCCATTTGGTCCAAGGACAAAAAAACTAACCGAGTTGATACTCCCTTGATGCCACGATTAACTGGAGCATACTGACGAGCAGGGTCTGGTTCTCTTCTGCAGCAGCAGCATCTCTAAAATCAATCTCACCGTTCGCCTCAGCGAATTCGGTCAAATACTGACGCGTGGTATCTCCTATCGGCAGCGGACCCGCAAATTCAAGGCAACTCTCCACAAATGCTTCTGGCGAGAGCGGATTTCCATTATTCTTCAAGCGTGTAATAATATCCTGAATGCCGGGCTTCGACGCATCGCTGACTTCACGAACGGCGAAGTTGACGCGAGCGGTAAGCAACCCGCCATCAATCCACTCTTTGCCGGTGTGCCATCCTTCTACAGTGGGAGGATCGAGCAATTTCTGCCCCATTAATTGGGTAGCACTCGCATATTGCGCCATCCCGGGTTGCGGACCTTGGAACGTCCCTACCAGTTTCAAGATGCCTGTGACAAGCTCCGTTGGGCTTTTTACTTTCTTGAATCGGGCTTCCTTGAAAAAGTCAGCATTGAAGAGGACACTGAGCACATGGGATATATGGCCATCGGACACCATGAATGCGTCTGCGAGTGTTTCAATAGCATCCGGATCCTGTGGTGGTGTTACATTCCACGACGGCACTTGTGGTTCATCTGCGACAAAGAAATTGTAGAGATGTCTGGAGATGAATCTGGCACAAGCGGGTTGCTCAGCAATGATGTCGATGATGTCATCGCCGTTGAGATTCCCGGTATGCCCCAAGAAGGTTTTTTCGCTGTCGTCGTGTTCCTCTTCAACGAATAGGAACGGAGGCGCGTAGTAACCATGCGGATACAACGGAATCGGTTGTCCGAATGTCCAGCCCGTAAAAGCGAGCGCACAGTTCTTAATATCATCTTCTGTGTAGTTGCCTACACCCAGTGAAAAGAGCTCAAGGAGTTCTCTCCCATAATTCTCGTTGGGTTCACCTTTGCGATTTTCGTTATTGTCGAGCCAGAAGATCATCGCCGGATCTTTGGAGAGTTCGAGCAGAATGTCTCGTATTTTCCCCATACCGACGCGTCGCAACATATCAATCTGATCCGTGGACGCGAGGATGTGCTGATTTTTGCCTAACCCCGTTGCAAAGACATGATGCCAGAAGAGTGCCATCTTCTCTTGAAGTGGGCATCTGCTGTTCAGCATCCGATAGATCCAAGTCCCGACATAACCGCCTTCACTGCCGAAATAACGTTCTAAAATATCTTCATCAATGGGGATCCCGCGTTCGGGATGGACGAGGTCGTCAACTACATTTTCATAGCCTTTTTCGACGTAGGCTTCCAGTTCGGTGCGGGTTGTGCCAAACCCTGCGCGGCGCATGAGGTGCGCCATCAACGCAACATCGTTCTGTGACATGTTCACCTCCGATACGTTCACTGTGAGGAGGGACCTCACGTTAGTAACTTTCGATGGAATACCGTTCTCACGCTTCGGTTTCGTTGGATTCGGAGAAACCGCTACAAGATTGCCTATATCTTATAATGAAAGTAAAAAAAATGTCAAATGTTTTGTGCTTTTCTCTATTTCTCATCTCTTCAAGCAATTTTGCCAATTTTTAGATTAAAATCTAAACTTTTTTCATTTTTTTTAAAATTATGCAAGCATTCCGAGAAAAATTGTGTCTTTAACGGATAAAGGATATTATGCCCACGTTTAAGTCGGTTTAGCCTTTGATAGCTATCTGCTATCATTAAGCGGCAGCTTGGGCTATGAAGGCAATCACTATCAACCAAAGCGAGAAAATTATGAACAGTATGAATTACTGGAAACTCCTCGGCAGGACAGCCATTTTGATGACCGCACTTTGTGTCGGGATTTATTTTTACGCCAAGTGGGATGTCCAACGTTTCAAGGAATCCCTTGGTGAACCCTATACACCTGCTCCACAAAAAATTGAACCAACAGTGAATTTTACGAAACAGGCACTCCCTGAAACACCAACGATATCTGAAACTGAAACGGGATCTGACCTTGAAAGACAACAAGAAGCTGAACCCGAAATAACCGACACAGCGGGAGGAGACGCATCGCTTGACGAGTTCTCGGAGCTCCTTGACGGACTTGGAGACAAGGAACTTACCGCACTGCTTGGGAACCCTGACACAACAGATACTGAAACTGAGGCTCTCGCGGATTTTCTGCAGGAACAGATCGCTAATTCTTTGGAAAAGGATTCAAGTTTTATAGTGATTGACGAGTTGAAAACTACACAGACATCCGAGTGGATAGAGTTAGGAGATCGTCGCCTAAGCGACGTAATCGATATTAAAGGCCTCAGTAACGGCGACAATGTTATCATTATAGATGGAACTGGGACCTTAATTGAATAGGGTGGGTGCTTACCATATTTGTTTTCAAAACTTTTCAGCGTAAATCGTGTAAGATAAAAAAAGAACCGAAGTTCTACCTATATCACTTTACCAACATTACACGATCGTTTGCTTCAAATTTTACGATACTCAGGACTTCTGCATGCTACTCTTCTGTAGCATAGGCTGTTAGCCTGTGCCAAGAGACCATCTGCGGTCTTTCCAAGCACCCCACTTAACAGTGCGTGCTAAAATCAAAATTGCGTAAGTCCTAACACTTTACCATGGAATGAGGGTGCGCTCATGTTAATGACCTTAATTCAGAAAGAGATGATGCATCACATCCTGAGTGCGCGGTTTGTCGCGCTGCTGCTGATGTGTGTCCTGCTCATCCCGCTTAACTTGCATATCAATTACCATCATTATCTCAAACGCCAAATCGACTATCAAGAACAAGAAATTCTCAAGGACGAAGACGCTCTTGAAGACGAAAATGATAAGGAATCGGCAGGTCCGAAACACAGCTTTAGTTTTACTGCAAAAGGGTCAACGGATCCGAATTTTGAAGTTTCTAAGCTGATTCTTAAACCGACACCTTTAAGTGTGTTTGCGACGGGTTTGGAATCCGCGCTCCCGAGTTATCTCGGTATGACACGCAACGGAATAACGCGGGGCGAAGCGTCACTGTCCACCGCGCCAATAGCCTTTCTTTTGGGGCATCTCGACTTCGTGTTTGTCGTCAGCACCGTCTTTAGTCTACTGGCATTATTGTTTACGTTTGATGCCGTTGCGGGCGAAAGAGAAGCCGGAACACTTCGGATAACCCTCGCCAATGCGCTGCCTCGCGATATCTTTTTGTGGAGCAAACTCATCGGTGGATATTTCGTCTTCATCCTTCCGTTCTTAATCTCGGTAATCATCGGTTTACTCGTGCTCGTTTTGCAAGGCTTTCCACTATCTGAATCGGACACCTTTCTGCGAATCCTGTGTCTTATCTTTGTCTCGCTGCTCTACATTGCGGTCTTTTTTGCAGTAGGGGCGGTGATCTCAATCTATTTCGACAGTGCCAAGACAGCACTTATCGTTGCATTTACCGTCTGGGTGTTCGTTGTCCTCATCTTACCGCGGGTTGGGTTTCTGGCGGCACAAATCGTCGCACCGACTTCAACAGCGGAGAGCGTCTACAGGGAAAAAACAGCGAGGCGAGCAGAATTGCGGGCCGGCCTTGAATCGGAAAGAGGGAAAATGATGAGTGAAGTGTTGTCGGAAATGATGAAATCTAACCCCCCGCAGGCGCAGGGAGGGACTGCCGTCTTTACAATGGGGCCGGAACACTACGAGAAAATGAATGAGAAGATGGCACCTCTTGAAGAGGCGGCTCGGGTAAAATACCGGGACCTCGCGGCGCAACTCGATAGACGTTATCAGCGAGAGAGAAAACACCAAGACACAATCGGTATAAATTTTTCCCGAATCACACCGACAGCATCTTTCATTTTTCTCGCAACGGATGCCACACAAACTGGTCAAGCGAAAAAAAATACCTACTTCCAAACAGGAACTCGCTACTACGAGACACTTGATACGGAAATATTCAGCAAGATGTCAGAAGACCCAGGGGATTTTAGCCACAGAGGAGAAATTCCGCCTCCGATGCCGCCACCGCCGCTCGCGGAGTTGACCTTAGGAGAAACCCTCCAGCACGCTGCCCTGGATCTACTGCTGCTCTGTTTCTTCGCAATCGTGCTAACAACTGTGGCGTTTCTGAAATTCTTCCGTATGGATATTTAAGGTTTTAGCACTCTGTGTGAATTCAATTCCTGCAAACTGCACAGCGCACACAAAAACGGAGGGCACCAAAAGGTATGAAATTGATAGTTGTTGGACTGAGTGTTTTTCTCCTTACTTTCTCTGTATGGGCAGGTAAATTTTTGGAGAAATTTGATGACAGAGATTTAGAGGAATGGCGAGAATTAATCTGGCTTGACTCGGATATCGGACAAACTTCTTGGGAAGTCGTTGAGGGTACGCTTGAAGGTGCCACGCGCTCGGCACTAATCCGTTTACTCACGATGGGGGACGAGAGATGGAGCAATTATGATTTCGAATTTGATGTCAAGCCTCTGGAAAAACACCATGAGGGTAATATTACGATTGCAGCACGGGTTAAGGGAAACCGAACGGTCGTCTGTATAATTGGAGACAGTCCGAGGTTCGAGAAAGCGGGAGAAGCATTCGCGGCTGTGCCTGAACCCATGGCGACATGTATGGGTGGGAATTTTCACATCGCTACAGGAATGCGGATTTTCGCACAAGAACCGAGTCCGCTCTTGAAATTCAATAAGTGGTCGAATCTAAAGGTGGGCGTCCACGGTGATACCCTAACTTTCTGGATTAACGGAAAGGCGGTTTTGGGGCCGGTAGTTATGGAGCCGAAAGAAGGCACACCACCTCTTCTTACAGGTAAAATCGGCGTAGGTCTCGCAAGTTATACAGCGAGATTCGACAACCTTGCTATCACCGGTAATAGTGTCAGAAATAACGGAGGATTCTCCGTATCATCGAGGGCAAAACTCGCAACGACATGGGCAAGCCTTAAGCGGTTCTAAGATGCTTTAACGGAGAAGAGAGAAAAGGAATCTTCATGAAATTATTACTCACCGGCTGTGTTATTTTTCTCTTAACTTTCTCCGCATGGGCTGGCACATTTCTTGAAACCTTTGATGCGGCTGACTTGGAGGAGTGGCAAGAACTGATCATGCTTGATGCCGAACCCGGTTCGTGGGAAATCCTTGACGGTGAACTTCAGGCAGTAAGTCATGGAGGACTCACCCGCTTGCTCATAACAGGGGATAAAACGTGGAAAGATTACACGATTACAGTCGATATAAAGCCTCTGAAAAAACACGGTCCGGGAAATATCGCGATTGCAGCGCGGGTTATGGAAAACTGGGCAGTGTGGTGTGTGATTGGGAACCTGCCTATCCTTGAACCTGATTCAAGAGCCATCTGTCACTATGGCAATTTTCACGACGACGATAATCTTCGGCTTCTTAAAAGCAAACTCAGTCCATTTTTGAAATTGAATAAATGGTCTACTATGAAATTGCGTATTTCTGAAAATATTCTCACCCTCTGGGTTAACGACAAGCAAATTCTGGGGGTCATGGAAATTCCAGAGCCTATAGTAATTCCTGGACGCTTAGAAGAATTTCCTGAATTTCTAACAGGTGGCACCGGTTTCGGTCTCACAAATTATACGGCACGCTTTGATAATATTACTGTCACCGGCGATACAATTCCAAACAGGGATGGGTTCGCCGTAACGTCCCAAGGAAAACTCGCAACAACATGGGGACAGTTGAAGCGGTTCTAAAATAGCCCTGTATATACACGAGAATTTACTGGAAAAACAGCAGCTGCATTGCTATGATAATAGAAGTAGCGTTTCACCATGTTACGGGGTATATTCAAACGATCAAAACTATTCACTAATCATGGAGAATCCTAATGGAAAGAGATGACGTTCAACTGATTCACAGCATCTTGTCAGGCAACGATGAAGCATTCAGTGCCTTAGTCCATAAATACAAAAAGGGCGTGCATGCGCTTGCATGGCGGAAGATCGGTGATTTTCACCACGCCGAAGAAATTACGCAAGACACCTTCCTCCAAGTCTACAAAAAACTCCCGACACTCAAGAACCCCAACCAATTTGCCGGATGGCTTTATGTTATTGCGAATCGACTCTGCCTGAATTGGATGCGTAAGAAAAAACCTGCGATGCAATCTTTGGAGGGCACATCCGCGGAAGACACAGAAAGATTCTCCTATACCCATTATGTATCCGAGCAGCGTGAGACAGAAGCCTCCGAACATCGGAGCGAAATTGTCAAAAAACTTCTGACAAGACTCCCAGAGAGCGAACGGACGGTAATGACGCTCTACTATCTCGGCGAAATGCCAGCCAAGGAAATTGGTAAATTCTTAGGCGTGTCTGTGAAGACAGTGCATAGCAGGCTCCACCGGGCACGAAAGCGTTTACAGACGAAAGAGGAACTCTTGATTAGCGAAGTCCTTGGGGGTGTTCAATTACCCGCCAGTCTAATGGAGAACATCACAAGGCAAGTTGCCAATATAAAACCGACACCGTCTCCAGCTGGAAAACCGTTGCTACCATGGGCGGCTTTTGGTGCAGCTACGGTCTTGATTATACTGTTGCTGGGTGCGAGCAATCAATACCTCCTTCGGTTTCAGCAGCCCTATAGTTTTGAGGCGCAATCCGAACCCACAATTGAAATCGTTGACGCATTCATTGTGGTTGATATCGACGCAAAACCGGCTGTGCGAAATCAGGTTGGACGTGCCGCTACCCCCGGTAAAAGCGGCAGTACCGGTCTGCAAAGTACTGAAACAACTTTAGCATCTAATACACAGAACGATCTCGCTAAGTTCTCTGCTTCGCAGTGGACCCAAACAAATGGCCCCTACGGTGGTGCTGTGCATAATATTTTCGCTACATCCGACAGAACCCTCTACGCTGCTGCACAATCCGGCATCTATAAACGGGCAGTAGGTGAAACCGTATGGACACTTACCAATAGCGATATATCGACCAATGGATCTCGGATGCCGATGGCAGCACATGATGATACCCTCTATATCGTTTCTACTGATAAAATACTCGCTTCAATTGATAAGGGCGAGACATGGCATGTCTTCTGCGCCCGACCAAAAGGACACGCTATCGGACTTATCATCACCGATGAAGTACAAGAACATAATTCGCACTCACATATTGTAATGTATCTTGCCCTTCAAGATGAAGGTGTTTTTCGATCTACGGATGCTGGCACACAGTGGGATCTCTTGAAAGATGGGTTAGCAGATGAAAGTATCCACGCAGTCACTGCAATTAGAAACATAGTGTTCGCAGGTACAAGCAGCGGCATCTACCGTCTTGATTCAGATATTTGGCAACACTTGTCGGCAAGTCCGTCAGAACCTGTCTACTGGATGACTGGGTTTGAAAACAGCCTCTATGTTGGAACGGGTTCCGACCTTTCTCGCTGGGAATGGATTGAACCAAACCAAAAGTTTACAGCAAATATAATAGCTGATATCAATCCAAAAAGTTTAGGCGGAATTTTTCACTCGACTGACTTCGGAGCATCGTGGACTGAGATAACACACGGAAATGAATCGGACCTTATGAGACCAGAGCTTGGGATGAGTATTCCGGCGGATACCGGCAAAATACTTTTATCACAAGGGATTGTAACTGTGGACAAAAATACTTTTTATAGAGCCAGTTCATCCGGTGTTCATCGCACAACTGACGGTGGTAAATCATGGCACGCATTTACAAGCGGAATCAGGGAAACAACAATACAGTATCTGGTCGCAGTCAACAATAGACTTTATGGGTATACCCGTGGGGTTCTTGTCCAATCCATTGACGGTGGTGAAACGTGGGAAACTGTCCAGATTGACTGCGATAGCCAAATACGTGAAACAATGGAACAGAAATTTGCTTACCTTAACCTCGCTTCTCAGTTAGCAATTGCTAACGACGTTCTCTACGGAATGGCACCTGAAAAAGATAGCATGATCGATCTCCAACTATCTGAAATTACGTCTATAAAGGACTATTTGCGCATTTTCCAGTTATCTGCAGAGGACAATATACTTGTGCCAGTTCAGGGGGCACCCACTTTTGAACGAGAATCTTCGTTCGTTGAGTTGTGGACAGAGGACCCTTCGCCGAATAAACCTGAAAAAAATGATAACTTATCAGATACAACTTATCTTATTGATAAATTTGAGGGAATTGGTGGGTTTGCAGTCACTGGACAGACGTTCTATGCCGAGTGGAAGCAAAAACTTTTCAAGTGGAAATACGGCGATCCAGAATGGACAGACACTGGTTTAATGGATACCACTGAACCCCTTAACAAAGCACTTGATACAGGCTTCAAATTAGCCGCATCAGCAGATACCGTCTACGTTGGCAAACGGGACGGCAAACTCTTTCAGTCACTTGATGGTGGAAAGAGTTGGAAAAATATTACACCCACCCTCCCGTTTCATTTTACCCGTTTCAAAGAGATAATCTTTGCCGGTTCAACGGTTTACGTCGCAACTGATGCGGGGGTCTTGAGTTCACAAACCGGCGCGCACTGGAGTGTGCTAACTGATAGAACAGGTAAACGGATGATGATAGACAACCTTGCAGCAGAAGGGACCACAGTTTATGGTGCCGGTGATGCAGGTGTCTATCGCTTGGATGCTCATGGCAAGTGGGATCAGATTTCTCCCAACATTCCAGATAAAATTGTCTCACTGGTCGTCAGTAATGATAGACTTTACATTGCTACACAACAACGCGGGATATTTCATATTCCGCTTGAAGCGTAGCTGTAAAGTCTATCTTCCAAAACAATTTGCTGGCGAGGTGCCTTGGGAAACACTCAAGCAAAACACCTCGCCTTTTTTTCTCACCTAAGATTGCATTCACCCTTCTTCTGTAGGAGCGATTTCCCAATCGCGACTTTTTCTTTCCTTGGAATTCCGATGGCTTTTCAGTTGATCGTATTGTAGGAAGGATATCCGAATCCTGACTCTTAACTGAAAACCGATAACCAACAACCCATCGGCAATTTCCCAACTATATCTGATTAAAATTCAAATTTTTTATTTTTTTTCAAATGATGCACAATTTTTTCCCGAAAATTGTGTCTTTAATTATAAGAAATACGATAGACAACAACATTTAAGACAATTGCAATCGTCCGAGGCTCGGATCGAGAGGCATTTCGCAGCTATAGCCGTAAACCGTGAAAGGATGTTGGACGTTAGATATTTTGATTACACGGGAAAGGTTCTCAGCGTGTCGATCCAACAGGGAAACTTGTAAAAACGTGCGGGCGATTAAAAAAGGCAGTCATTGAATTTTCAATACTTACAGTAACAGGAGAAAAAATGGGACACCGACAGATCCTTGCATGCCTCTTTTTACTGGCACTCATTCCACCGAGTGCCAAAGCGTTGCCACCGCCATCACCCGCAGGTGGAAATTATTTAGTTCTTGACGGGGTTGATGACTACGCCGTTTTAGACTTTGAAACCTTTGGGTATCTCTTACCGGATGGCACGGACGAATTCACCTTCGAAGCATGGATATATCCCACCACACCGCCTGACAACAAGGACACGGTAGTGACGATACTCTATCAACAGGTGGATATGATCATCGTGAAAGATGGAGATAATTGGGCTAAGGTGCTAAATATTGAGCCTCCGAAGGGGGATCTAATCTTGCTAATGAGTTCCTATATTGAGGGAGGGCTCGGTCGGACAATATCTTTCCCGATCTCGCTTGTACCGAACCAATGGCAACACATCGCTTATCAGTTAAATAGGAATCAGATAACAATGATCGTCAATGATTTCGTAGCGACAAATCAACACGGGATACCTCTCGGACACGATCGTGATCCTCGTGGTTTGCGTCCAAAGGACTTCGTGCTGGGAGGCTATGGAAAAATAATTGTGCTACCGGGTCGTCCGCCAGCCAAAGCGTTTTTGGATTCCTTCACTGGATATATTGATGAGGTCCGCATCTCAACGGAGGCTCGTTACGATGTCAACAAAAAAGGCTTTATGCCAGACGACAAGTTCAAAAATGACGCAAAGACGGTTGCCTTATGGCATTTTGATGAACCGGGTGGCACCCAACAATTTTCAGATGCATCGGGCAACGCACATCATCTGGAGGGTAAAAATGGTGCAAAGATCGGAAACGCGCTTGCTGTCAATCCACAAGGAAAACTCACCACTACATGGGCACAACTTAAGCAATAAAACAATGAATATGGTGAACTTATAAGGAGAAATTACGCGTGAAAACCACACTCTTTTGGATTTTAGTTGCACTTTTGGCAGTATTTATTATTCTGCCAAACACCTTTGCACAAGACTACATAACTTTGGGATTACCCGAAGGTGCTAAAGCACGTCTCGGCAAAGGTAGGATAAATGAAATAAAGTATTCCCCAGACGGCGCACGTCTGGCAGTAGTAAGTATTATCGGTATTTGGATCTACGACGCACAGACAGGCGAAGAACTTGAACTCATCACAGGGCATACGTCTGCGGTCAACGGCGTAGCGTTTAGTCCAGATGGTACAACCATCGCAAGCGCGAGTGAGGACACCACCATCCGCCTCTGGGATGCAAACACAGGCTCACATCTCCGCACGCTCAGCGGACATACGTTTGGGGTCAACAGCGTAGCATTTAGCCCGGATAGCACAACCATCGCAAGCGGGAGTGAGGATGCCACCGTCCGTCTCTGGGATGTCAACACGGGTAGCGAGCACCGCACGCTCACCGGACATACAAAGCAGGTCAACAGAGTTAGGAATGGGGTCACCAGCGTAGCGTTTAGCCCAGATGGGACGACGATCGCAAGCGGGGCTGCGGACAAAACCATCCGTCTCTGGGATGCAAACACAGGCTCACATCTCCGCACGCTCACCGAGCATAGGTCTGGAGTCAATAGCGTCGCGTTTAGTCCAGATGGAAACACCCTCGCAAGTGGGAGTTGGGACAGCACCGCCCGTCTCTGGGACGCAAACACGGGGAACCCGCTACACACGCTCACCGGACATTGGGCTGCGGTCTTCAGCGTCGCGTTTAGTCCAGATGGAAACACCCTCGCAAGTGGGAGTTATAACGACACCATCCGCCTCTGGGATGTCGACACAGGTTCACATCTCCGCACGCTCGCTGAGCATACGGGTTGGGTCATCGGCGTAGCGTTTAGTCCCGATGGCACAACGCTCGCAACTGGGAGTTATGACGGCACTGCCCGCCTCTGGAACGCAAACACGGGGAACCCGCTACACATGTTCACCGGGTATACGTCTGCGGTCATCGGCGTAGCGTTTAGTCCCGATGGTAGCACCGTCGCAAGTGGGAATGAGGACCGCACCGTCCGTCTCTGGGACGCAAACACGGGGAACCTTCTACACACGCTCACCGGGCATACGGATTGGGTCAACAGCATAACGTTTAGTCCCGATGGCAACACGCTCGCAACTGGGAGTTATGACGACACTGCCCGCCTCTGGGATGCAAACACAGGGAACCTTCTACACACGCTCACCGAGCATACGGATTGGATCAGAGACGTAGCCTTTAGTCCCGATGGCAACACGCTCGCAACCGCGAGTGGTGACAACACTGCCCGTCTCTGGGATGTTAACACGGGTAGTCCTCTCCGCACAATCACCGGGCATACGCATTGGCTCAGAAGCGTGGCGTTTAGTCCCGATGGCAACACGCTGGCAACCGGGAGTTATGACAACACTGCTCGTCTCTGGGATGTCAACACGGGTTCACATCTCCGCACGTTCACCGGGCATAGTAATGGGGTTACCAGGGTAGCGTTCACTTCGGATGGCAACACGCTGGCAACTGGGAGTTATGACGACACCGCCCGTCTCTGGGATGTCAATACAGGAGACTCGCTACACAGGCTCACCGGACATACGGATGCGATCGTCAGCATAGCGTTGAGTCCAGATGGTGCCACCCTCGCCACTGCGAGTTGGGACAACACCGTCGGTCTCTGGGATGTCAACACGGGCTCACATCTCCGCACGCTCACAGGGCATGGGGATGAGGTCGACGGTGTAGCGTTTAGCCCGGATGGCAATACCATCGCAACTGGGAGTAAGGATGGCACCATACTCTTATGGGAACTCAATCCTTCCACTCCATCAGATGTCACTGAACCTCTATCAGATGCCACTAAATCTACAAGACGCAGAGAGGATGTCAACGGGGATGATATTGTTAACATCCAAGACCTTGTATGGGTCGCATCAAATCTTGGGCAATCGGGAAGCAATCCAGCGGATGTTAACCGTGATGGGATTGTCAATATACAGGACCTCGTCCTCGTTGCAGGTGCCTTAGGTTCAAGTGATTCCGCGCCCGCTATGAATCCTCAAGTCCTTCAAACGTTCATTACTGCAGATGTAGAAAAATGGCTTCAGGAAGCCCGGCAATTGCCCCTAACAGACCCGGCTTTTCAACGCGGTATTCTCATTTTAGAACAACTCCTTGCAACATCAACACCGAAACAGACGGCTTTATTGCCGAACTACCCGAATCCGCTTAACCCAGAAACATGGATACCATATCAGTTGGCAAAACCCGCGAATGTCAAAATCTCTATCTATGCCGCAGATGGGAAGTTCGTCCGGAGGCTTGCGTTAGGCACCCAAGGAGCAGGAATCTATGAATCGCGTAGCCGTGCGGCGTATTGGGATGGCAGGAATACAGTCGGCGAACCCGTCACCAGTGGTCTCTATTTTTACACGTTTACCGCCGGGGACTTCTCAGAGACGCGGCGAATGGTGATTTTGAAGTAGCGGCGTTATAGGTGTACGTGAGTGCACTCGTATCTGCAATTACTGTCCACAAGTTAGGGTGAACTCAAAGCAAAACGCCGAAACCCACCTTAAAAAAACTTAAATAATAAGGAAAGAAATTTCGATGAGAAAGTTTTACCGGTTCGCGTTCGTTATAGGGATCATGTTCGCGCTGTTTCTGAACGTCTCCCATCTCGCATTCACGCAAGGGGAGGTTAACATGAAGGGTGGTCCTTTAAAAGAAGCGGATTGGTTCAAAAGCCCAGCCGAAGACGCTTTGAACGAAGACCATTCAAAGAATAAAAACTGGATCAGGAAGTATTACGGACCTAATGGGAACTACGAGAATAGTGGATTCCCCGGCTCCGCCCGGAAAGACTTTATTGAGGAAGGCACAAAGGGTAAACTGACGCAGCCCAAACTTTCGACTATTGAAGGTTTAAAACTGACGC
>JAPOZO010000023.1 GCA_026706025.1 Candidatus Poribacteria bacterium | reverse complement strand
TCTCTGTTGATTTTATAGCAAAACTCGTAAAAAGCACTTACTCTTGACATGAGCGAAAAGATTTTACCTTCCTATTGTCAACGGTCCTCTTGTCAATAGCATCAAGCCAGGGCATTTCTTCTCTGCGAGCTCCGACTTTTCGCAGTATGGTATTTCCTGTTGAACGATGAATCTGATCTACCGGATCAATGTTTTGCTCCATGCGATCTCGGACAACGTCCAAGATGTCATCAAGGGAATATGACTTCTCCTCAAGGGAATCAGCGGCACTCGCAAATCCTTCAAATTGTAGTTGTTCGTTCGTCCCTGGGAAAAAGAAACCTGCCAACATAGATGGGGATAAGTCCGATGCCCTGCACCCAGCGATGATATCTACACGGTTTAAATCACATTTTTCATGAAACCCGACCCGAATTACGTCATCAGCGGAATGTGGGGTCAACCCATATTTGTGAAAACGTTCCCAGATGGTTACTACATTTGGGTCGCTATTTTCAGACTTAATCAATTTATAGTCAGGCTTTGCGTCGTGAACCAAAACGCATTTATTCAATTTCATCGCGCGCTCAATCAGATTCGTCGCAACGTTTGATTTTCCTGAACCTGTTCCACCTGCAATCATGATATGGTGGTTAAATGTTGAGGTGTCAATGCAAAGCGGTACCCCGTCTGCATTGAGTAACTCACCGATGACGTTAGAACTTCCATCCGTGAGCGTTCTCTTTGGGGGTATTCCAATAACTTGGCTTGTTGTCTCTACATCCAACTTGGTCACGGTGGCCCCCGGCAAGGGTCGTATCCGCGAAGTTAACATCTGAGGCTCGTCGTATTCCCCTAATATCAATATCTCAAATACCTGCACAGATTCTACGGATTGGACATCCGGATTTGACTGCATAAGTTCAAGTCCGTGGAGAATCGTTGGATCAAGCGGATTACCTACAGTTGAAATGTTTCGATTGGGTTGAATAACCTGTCCAATCCACGATTTGCCGCCTTGCTCTATACGAACATAATCGAATAAGGCGAAGTCTTGCGCCATTTCTGCCATTGCCTGAATATGCTTTAGATCGCTATTTGGACCATCATGTAGTACAATCATCTTTTTTCATTTTCAAGTGCCAAAACTAATTTAGATCGAAAATTAACTTTGTTGCTCAAATTCAAGAGGTGACAGCAAAAGCGTCTTTCCGAAATGCCTCCACTACCTTATCCCAGTTCTCGTAAGTCGCAATCTTTTTCGCATATTCCGCGATCTGGAATGGTGATGGCTGCTGACCCTCCTCACAGCCAAAGATCTCCGCCAGGACATAATCTGAACATTTACCGTGGCGATCAAACATAAACGCATTGATGCGCGGTATGTCCTCATCCCAAGCCTCTGACAAGGCAAGGATTTTATGATTTATATGGGCGATAATACGCTGTGCCTCCGATCGCTTCCAAACATCCCAACCGACAAGATGTCTAATATCGCTAAAGGTTGCCCACCCCTGCGAGACAAGGTGCAATAAAACGATATATGCTTCCATTTCTCTTTTCATAGTTTTTCCTTTCAATACAGGCGATTGGATTTCCCAGCCCCAGTCCTATATCCACCTACCACGGCGGAAGGGTGGCAGAATCGGAATGGGGTCCGATTCGTGGTAGTGCCACCCAAAACTGGTTTGAACAGTATAGCAAAAAAACGAAAAAATTACAAATTTCGCTCTATACGTGAATACAAAGAGACGATTCAATTACGGCAGGTATCGTTTCGATTCCATAGATGGACCGAAAGTTAAACGTTGGGAGCGTTTTTGGATTATCCGTTACCCAAATCTCCGTTTTGCCGAGAAAAGGTAGGAATAGACATCAACTTCCTTGGGTTCATCAGGAACGAGGCCTACCCCTGTAGCAAAAACTGTCAGAGCACCAGTAATAATAGAATTCCAATCAAAAGCAGCCGATGCTGCTCCCGTTAGACCAATACAGAAGGTAACTGGTTTCTTCCATGAACCGAGATATATCTTCCTCAACCCAGCAGACAAGTCCGCTAGTTTTTCCTGACGCTGTTCAAATTTCTCTGAGGATTTAATTGAGAAAGCCAAAAATCAAAGCGACACTGCCGATTGTGATAATGCTGCCAATGGCAACGGCTACCGCTATAAACCACTTTAACCGCTTTTCTGACGCATCCATTCTATTGTTCAGATCCTTCTTGGCATCGTCAATCTTCTCGTTGAATTGTGTTTCTGACCTATCCATTCTACCGTTGAGATCTTTTTTAACATCATCAATCTTTTCGTTGAAACGTGATTCAAGCTGCTCAAAATCCTTACCAACGAGGGATTCTACTACACTTAGAATCTCTTGCGCCCGTTCAGATAAGTCAGAAAGCCTTGCCTCCTGCCACTCATCTGTTCTCTCACCCTCCATATTTTCTATATAATCTCTCAGTTTTTGCTTTAACTCATTAGCAATGGGATAACTCTCAATTTCTCGTAGGATCTCCTCGTTAGTTTTGCCTTGCTCTTTTAGGTTCTCAAGCACCCTTTTAAAGATCTCCCAAAAGCCAAATTTGGGGATCGCCGATGCGATAAGCACTAACCCTCCCAACAATGTGATTCCACCGAGCATCCCCAGAGGGCCGCCGAGGGTCGCCAATGCAGTCGTTATCGCAGCTGCACCAGTCCAACCCGAAACCGACATTGCCGCAAGCAACACGAGCCCTGGAACTCCCAATCCAGTAATTATTTCCACCACCCTGTTTATAGGGATATTACGCATTGACCCACTTTTCCAATTAAAATTCCTAAAGAAATCTCTAATCCAATTAAAATTCACAATTAAATACCTCAATTTATGCTTTCATCTCACACCGGTTCCATCACAATCAGTATAAACACGATTTTCTCAATGAGCGATTTCACAAGTTCTTTCATTTGATGTACATCGTTATCCCTTCATGATGCGAAATAGCAATCTACGCCGTGCTATTCTCCCATAACCCGCTCCCGGTGCCATGTCAACGCTTCTTGATGAGGACGGTGTCGTTCAAGGGAAGGTGTCCATATACGTTGATCTCGTAACTCACTTAACATTCTCTCCGTCGGTTCATGTTCGTGTGAAATTGGTGGAACAATGACGTGGTATGTTTCGTTCAAAGAAAATAATCTTGCATCAAAAGCCCAGTGGTGTGATTTACAAAGCGAAAGACCGTTCCGAACATCATCATTATACGAAACAGAAAACGGGATGATATGGGCGGCATCGGTTATACTCGCACCGCTCGTCGTGCGAATGTCCAATTCACAGACCGCACATTTATACTCGTAAATCTTCATGATCGCTTTACGGAAACCGGCACTCCGCACCGGGGTTTCTACTTGGATTGACGCGACATCTCTCTGCATTGAAAAGGGGCGTTGGGTGTCCTGTATCAATTGTTCACTATAGCCTTCGATATCCCCTTCAATGTGTTCTCGCCTGAGGTTCCGGTGTTTTTCAATGACCTGTTCAATCTCATGCCTAATATTTGAAAAATAGGTGCTGATCAGCACCTGACGGAGTATCTCCCGATACTGGGGCATCACGAGTAAAACAAAAAGACGCTCGTCCAGCTTAGCAGTGGCATTCACGTTGCGAAGATACGCCTCAGTAGGGGTTCCCCCAGCAGGTCTTGATTGCAGTTCTGGGGGATCCAAGTGCCAGAACCCATTGGTTTTCAGATGAAAAAAGGGATTGTGGAGACTCGGTTGCCAGTTCGCTGTGTTCCCGCTATTGAAAACCGCTATCAGGTCTGCAAAGAAAGACTTCTTCTTTTGGATTTCTCTAAAAGGGATACGGTTTTCGGGGAGCTCGCCGCTTTCCAGCATTTCCATGATTATTAACAAGAGAAACGGTTTGTGCGGAGTCTGCTTGCTGTTCTATAAGTCTTGCAGCCTTTGGATATAGTCTTGTAGCGTGTGGATCATCGTTTTTTCTTCAGACTCTGTTTGTGAACGACACGTCTGTCTTTGTGCTGCTCATCTGGTGTTTCCAATGCTTTTATATCAGGCACCAATAATCTTTGTTACCTTCCCTGTATCGCTCTGCCCATCCTTCTGCTTCCATTTCACACAGGATATCATACGTGCTTGTACGAAAGTCTCTCAACTGGGTAGGGCTTCCACCTCTTTCCAGATGGTATTGTGTAAGGACTTCTAAAATGGATGAGATCGGCAAGGATCCCTGCCAGGGATATGATGTATTGAGAATGGATCGGATAATCGGAGTGTTCAGGGGTTCTCCTGCATATTCATACCACTTTGCATCTTCCTTGGGCTCAACTTTGGGTGCTAGCTTGCACGCCTCAATGCGGTTGGCCAATTCCCCGACGGGTTCAAACCCGAGGAGAACGTTGAGTTTACCAGAGTATTGCCAACCGCCCTCGAACGATTCGATTCTTTCGACAACGGACTCTTGGAAGTGGTCCTCGAGCCTGACAACTTTGTGGAATTCGTCGTTTTTTAGACCGAGTTTCTCACGGATCCGGCACCAACTCATTGGTCTTGAACCTTGGGCATTTATACGAAGTTCAGCGACCTTACGCCCGATTTCCACGCGGTCCTCCAAGGTGTTTGCTGCACGGAACTTCTCCGCTATTGAGGGTTTTGGCTCGGAAACCTTTCGGGTTGAGGCCAAGGTTTTAATGCGTTCGTTACTCTCCGATTCAACAGTCTGTAGGCGATTCTCTTTTTCCAAGAGACGTTTTTTCAAGTCAGCGTTTTCTGCTTCCACTGATTTCAACAGATTTGACATATCTGTGAGGCGTTCGTCGGAAGCAAGCCATTCTGTTTCCATTTCCTCCAATCGACTTGATGTAGTATTGAGCTGTTTTTTCAAGTCAGCGTTCTCTGCTCTTACCACTTCCAGTTGGTCAGATACATCTGCGGTGTGTTCTTCCTCTTCATAAGAAAAAAGCCGATCTCGGATATCTTCAACTTCACGCTCTGCGTCTTGATTTTTGATCTCGCCGAGTACTTCAGCGACGTGAGTTAGGGCTGCCCGAGTGCGCTCAGCGTCCAGATCCTCTACCCCTGGATGTGCCCAAAGATTTCGACGGTCCACTATCACTCCAGTCTTATATTGGACCTTTGAATTGGAATTAAACTGTTGACTGAAAACACGATCACGATGCCAATATTTTCTGATAATGTGCGGAAAATGCTTGATATCTATTGCAGCTTCAATGTTTCCGTTCTGTTCTTGCAGGTCTTCCTTGAATTGTTCTGCTTCTTCATAGGACAAAGAATCTCGAATTAAGTCTTCAACCTGCTCGCCTCGAACTTTTCTTAAGCATCGGATGATAAATGAACGCATAGCATCACGATATATATCGTGAGCTTTGCGAAGTGCCTCCCGATTCGGATATTTCGTCATGCTTATACACAGCCTCCTGGACTGCCACTGGAAATTTAGGCCACTCTCTAAACCAAGATTATGATACGAGGGATTTGACAAGCAAGTTTTAATATTAACTGAGAAAAATATCGTACTCCAATTCAAGGTCACGCAGTCAACTGTGCCCACGGATACAGATGCGTCCAATCTTTGCTGAAAATGACTCGAACCGGTTGATACACTTGCGCACACAGCCGCAAGAAGACGGCATATACCAACGCCCGATGATTCCCGTCTTCAAGGTAAAACCGGATGTTCGGGGAATGTGCAGGTTTCTCATAAGCCGTTAGCGGTCGAATCAACAATTCTCCCATCAAGCGCGGAGCAAACCGTGCACTGATAATAAAGCATCCTTCAAACCACGGTTCGTCCTTAGAGAGTTGTTTAAACACTTCAATAGGACTTTCATACGGATATACCGCCAGAATCCTGTCTACGACCTCTTTCAGCGTCCGCGACTTGCCTTTCGGTGTTAAGATGTCTACCAACTTCTGATTGTTTGCCCAAACCGAGTCATTCGCTTCCATAAAAACGAGGTCGTCAAAGTCCGCCTCACCCAGTGTGAAGGTTTTGTATTCTGCCCGTTCTATCTGCTGTCGGGTGACTTCGTATTCAGAGGGAGATGTTGATAACTGATGTGCATCCGCTAACAGGAATTCTTTCACGTTTGCCTCCAAGTCCTGTAACCCAAGGGTAGTACTTGTGATTGTGCCAGCGATATCGAGATTCTTATCGTTTCAACTTAATGGGCGGTGTAGTTACGTTCTTTTGTTACTTCATCTATGATTCGCTGCATCCTCTTAGGCGATAGCCCCATGCGATCACCGAGCGTCTCTGCTGGTCTCCGAAATGTGTTAATCCACTTATGGAACTGCTCAGCTGTCCGGGTACCCAACATAATATATTTGACGGCATTGGTATAAACATCGCTCGCCAGGATACGCTCTAAGGTGAACTGAGATGGGATCATCTCTTCCACATTCTCCCATAATAGAACGCGACTCGCTCCTCGGTATGGAAGCTTTTTCCACCATTGCGTGACAGCGAGTTTCCAAGCACCTTCCCCCAATGTTGTGTCCGTTTCAACTTGATATAAAGTCGTTTCTCCCGACATAATAGAATCCTTTTGTGTTAAGTTCGTTTTTCTGCTTCAATCCTACAATCGCGTGGCTTCTCAATCCAAGTCAGTACTATTGGAGGTCCAATAAATGGAGACACAATAAATGCTTCATTTCAACAATTTTTCGGCAATCTTCGCGTCAATCCGCTTCCATTTCCACGGAACCACTTCACCGGCTCCGTAGACTTTGCCGTGCGTTCGTCTCCGAGGGTGAACCTGAAAAATCGGTTTCTCTAAGCGATGAGCCGCTATCACTTCTTTTTTGACCCCTGGTGCATTGCGTGTCTCCTGTCCCACCATTACAATTATGATGTCCGAGAGCCCTATCTGCTTCTTTGTACTCTCCAACCAGATTAAATCAGGGGAATACGGCTTCTTGAGAGAATAATCTATCATCTCATATCGCGAGTACCGTGCCGCTTCGGAGTAGAAGTCGCGATGCAGTTCACCATCTTTACCAAACTCAAAACTCAAAAATACGCCAATCGTCTTTTTCTGCTTCACACCAGACGACATCAAAGGTTTTGGTGTAGAATCGCTTCGCTGGGCAGCCGGGAGGACTTTTCGCGCACGTGCGGTAAACTCCCCTTTGAGTGAGGAATGCCGTGTACTTCTATAGAAGGCTCGGTCATCTGCCCATGAAGGTTCCTTTTTCATAATTCACTTCCTTCGTTTATTTCCTATTTAGCATTCTCTACTGTCATACGAATAAAACCACAACGCCCTATCCAGTGTCCGCATCTCTATCTCGTTCCTTTTCACAATATCCCTACAAAACTGAATATACTGCAACCAGAACCAGTCCGGATAATAATCTCTCTTCGGTTCCTCCACAGACCAAAGTGCCCGTCCACTGAGGATAGGATACTGTTCTTTGTCATAGAGGTGTAGAATTGCAGAAGCGGTTGTCTGTCGGATGCCGCGTAACTCTGTCATAGTCATCAGTTTTTCCCAGTCGTCTACGGACGTGAATGCCTGCCTGGTGCTTATTTCTATGAGAGTTTCGTGGTTCCTTGATGCGCTACCTACCGCGTCCACCCCGTAGACGCTTAATACCCAATCAATGACCTTATACAGGTGGTATTGGGTGAGGTGACCCCGCCTCTGAATCTCCTTCCGAAATCCTATAACCTTCTCTTCATTCTCAACGTGGTGCATCCCTGCGGATTCCTGGTATTCTGTATAGCAGTTTGCCCAATAGTCAATTTCGGATTCGCAAAAACGTAATCTCATTTCCACACTCCTTGAAACCTCCTATAAGGTAGGCTTGATGTATATCATTTCCTGATTATGCGAAATAACAATCTACGCCGTGCTTTCGGGACACTTCGCAAGCACAGGATGATCCCCATATAAAATTACCCCTTTTGTATGTATTCAGGGACGTTAAAGACAACTTCCTGATTTTCAATAGCCAACATAAGATCTGTTAGTAGAGCACACGCTTGTTTGATGTCATAGAAGGTTGAGATCTGAAATACTTTTCCACTGTCAGCGGTTGCAGTGAGCTCTATCTGCGGTTCTAATTGCTCGTCGCCATCCATGAACATGATGTCGAAGGCATAACTTTCTATCTCAATAGAGTTAATCGCCAGACCATCTGACTTGATGATAACTGTATTTTTCACTTTCAATATCTCCGTCCTAGGATCGGGTTCTATGATTTCTTCTATTTCTTCTATTGCTATGACTGGAACCTTCTGTTTTCCTGCCTTTACAGGTTCACCTGCTGCGTCCTGATTATCCTCTTGAAATGATGGCCAACCCATGAAAATCACCCCCGTAAAATAGAAACTTACCCCTCATAAAATATCATTCTCCGAAGAATTCTCAACAGAAGAAACAATATCTGCTATGCGTGGGCTGAAGACCCTATCTAAATGTTCAAAAGTCGCACGTAACCACTCAAATTGGTCCTCCCAATCTGATCGATCTCCCTTTGGAAGCCGGCGTTTGTAGAAACCCACTTGCGGAATACGAGGACTGTAGGGGGGACTCCGATCCCATTCAAGGTTCTCATCCACTTCACGGATTTCAGACGCTATCACACCCTTCTGTGCTTCCAACGCATCAAAGTTATTCTTTGAGTGCATGAACAGTTTCGCAGCAATCTCTGTCTCAATATTATTCCGCCATGCTGCAAACCAGAAATCCTTAAAATTCCCAATGTAGAAACCAAAATAGTTAGGTTTATTCCGTTCATAAGGAACGAGGATATAGCCGCTTTTATCCCAGAATTCTCTAAATGCTGACCAGTAGGGGGATTCCACAGAGTTTCCACCAGGGGGCGGTGGACGATCATCCGTGGGTTGCTGCGCCTCGTTGTGTGATGTAGCTGGAGACTCATCCGTCGGTTGTTGAATTTTGATGTGAGGTTCGGCGACAAGCGTGAAGGTCGGAAGACACCTTGAATTATCAATGTGCTTTAATTCAAGTTTCACACCGAAGCACCGGAGAAGGTTATTCGTCCTACGGTTCAACGCTACAAGGGCGTTGAGGTGCTCCTGATCGAATGCCGTTGCAATCCAAATAGCCGTCGGTGCCTGCAACCCAGTCGCATAGGTCACGAGCTTTCCAAGGTGGTCATGGTCGCTCCGTCCGAGTTGGTTTTCTAGTAGTGCATCAAGATTGAGTTTGTAATAAAGTTGTTGACTTTTTTGGATGTTCGATGATATATTCTTTG
>JAPOZO010000022.1 GCA_026706025.1 Candidatus Poribacteria bacterium | reverse complement strand
CTGGAAGTTGATACGGCGTTTTTTCCTCTTTTAGGTATTTCAGCGTCAACAGGGTCCAACCTGCCCACCAGAGACCCGTCATCGCCATCCCGATGCGTGCCGCCATCGCTTGGCTTTCCGGTGTCTTTTGCGTGGCGACGAGAGCGAGGGCAATAGTAAATTGCAGCGAACCGCCGACATATCCGAACGCATATCCTCTGGCAGAAACGGAATCCAGTTTGTCTTCGGAGGCGATCTGTGGTAAGAACGCATCGTAGAAAACATTACCGCCGACAAAGCAAATTTGAGAACCGAGAAATAGCAGAATCGTCAATCCGATGTCACCGGACCGGCAAAAATAGAGCATCGTTGCGAAGATACTGCCCATATAAGCGAAACCCATAAGAAACCGTTTTTTCGCGCCGGAGAAATCGGCAATCGCACCAAGCACGGGTGCAAAGAGGAACACGCAGAACGCCGCGGTTGCCAACATATAGCCCCACAACGCCGTCGCGCTCACATTCATGCCGAGAATGTCGACACCTGCTTCGCCAACAATGGCTTTCGCAAAATAATTGGGCAATATGGCGGCGATCACAGTGGTGATATAGGCTGAATTCGCGCAGTCATACATGCACCATCCGAAGATTGTTTTCTTATCGTTTTTCATGATTCTCCCATCTGCGAAACGTTGGGTTGGAATGTTTCCTGTATTTTCCCACACTTTCGGCAGGAAATCAACAAGATTCTTTAGAGCCGCAGCGCCACTCAGTTTTAAGGAATTATCAAAAGTGTTATGTGAAACAAAAACCGAGTGAAATCCAACGCTTTTATTTTCAATTTTCCGAGACTCTGCTGGTATGAAGTTAGGTTTCACTATGTTCTTGAATATATGGAGAGGATATTGACTTCGAGGTGTGTTTGGCAGACGAATATCTGACTTCTCAACACCGTTCAACTTAGGGGAAACACCCAAGCAAAAACACCTACGGGAGTGATGAAGGGAAATCGCGAGTAAAACTCGCTCCTACAAGATGGGTGAAAGGAGAAAAGTGTAGAAGGAGGTGGAGCAGTGGAAGCGTGAGGGTTTCACGCTTCCACTGCCCTGCCTCGCCGAGATTAGGCAAGGTCGAAACGGTCAAGATTCATGACCTTGTTCCACGCAGCGACGAAGTCACGCACAAATGTTTCTTGTGCGTCATCGCATGCGTAGATTTCCGCAATGGCTCGGAGTCGGGAGTTTGAGCCGAATACAAGGTCGACCCGGGTGCCGGTCCACTTGAGATCGCCTGTCAAGCGATGGCGTCCCTCGAATATATTCTCGTCTGTAGCGGATGCTGCCCACTCAATGTTCATGTTAAGCAGGTTCGTGAAGAAATCCGTTGTTAACGTCTCGGGACGATCGGTGAAGATACCGAATCCGGATTCACAAACGTTTGTATCCAGGACGCGCAAGCCACCGACGAGAACGGTCATCTCAGGTGCGGTGAGCGTCAGCATGTGTGCGCGATCCACCAGCAGTTCTTCGGCTGTTCTCTCGTGTCCGTTTGCGATATAGTTGCGGAATCCGTCGGCAGTCGGTTCAAGCACAGCAAACGATTCGACATCGGTTTGCTCCTGCAACGCGTCCGTGCGCCCTGGAGCGAAGGGAACCTGTACGTCAATGTCAGCGTTCTTTGCGGCAGCCTCAACGCCTGCACCCCCAGCGAGAACGATCACGTCAGCGAGTGAGACCCGCTTGCCGTCGGATTGCGCGTCGTTAAATTCCGCTTGAATCTCTTCAAGGGTCTGAATTACCTTCTCAAGTTCAGACGGATTGTTGACTTCCCAATCCTTTTGCGGTGCAAGGCGAATGCGTGCGCCGTTCGCGCCACCACGCTTGTCAGTGCCGCGGAATGTTGCCGCAGATGCCCAAGCGGTTGAAACGAGCTGAGAAATGGACAGTCCTGATTCGAGAATCTTAGTCTTCAAGGCAGCGATGTCTTGCGCGTCAATCAATTCATGATCGACATCAGGGACGGGGTCTTGCCACAACTGCGGTTCC
>JAPOZO010000021.1 GCA_026706025.1 Candidatus Poribacteria bacterium | reverse complement strand
CACCTCTTTAATCACGAAGGACTTCCTGAAGCAGAAACGGAATCGGCGATTGCAGACCTCCATGAGCATCTCAGTTGGGATCCCATTTTTACAAACCAAGTCGTGAAATACGCGCTGAACAACCAATATGTCTCGCGAAAAGAGACGCAGTTGGCTTTAACAGAACACGGACGTACGATCGCGCAGCAGGCACTTGTGCAATAACCGTGCTATATGACATCTTCACACGTTATGTTCAATAGCAGAGGTTGCTACTATGAAAAACACTATACAGAAAATTCTTGTTGTTCTAATCTTACTTAATTTTATGTGGATAGTAAGTGCCGATGAAGCAGCACTTAAAAATCCAGACGGTTCATGGAAATGGACGAATCGGCTTATCCATGAAACCAGTCCGTATCTACTACTTCATGCACATAACCCTGTAGAATGGTACCCCTGGGGTGATGAAGCAGTGGCACTCGCGAAGAAAGAAAACAAAATAATTTTTCTCTCGGTCGGTTATTCTACGTGCTATTGGTGTCATGTGATGGAACGAAAGGTCTTCTCAAATCCAGAAATCGCCGCGGTAATGAACAAGAATTTCATCAATATCAAGATTGACAGAGAAGAACGCCCAGACCTTGACGAAATCTATATGACCGCGACGCAACTGCTGGTGCAACGTGGAGGCTGGCCCAATTCCGTTTTCCTCACGCCTGACCTAAAACCCTTTTACGCTGGCACCTATTTCCCACCGGCAGATATGCCGGGCAGACCCGGGTTCCCAACGATCCTTGATGCTGTTCAGGAAGCGTGGGTAACGCGAGAGGCAGAGGTCATCGAATCCGCAAACCAAATCTCAAATACCATTGAGATGGCAACCAGCCGTGGGTTCACCGCACTTAACGCGAGAGTACTGGATAGAACGCTCATTACTGGTGCCTTGGATTACCTTCGGACGAACTATAGCCAAGCTTATGGTGGGTTTGGCACAGCACCGAAATTTCCGAGTCCGGCTAATCTCGAATTCCTACTGAGTGAATATCAGAGAGAATCGGGGATACAAACCTCTCCCGAAAAAGACGAATCGTTATTGAAAATGGTGACACGGACGCTGGATATGATGGCTTACGGCGGTATGTATGACCAAGTCGGCGGCGGGTTTCATCGATATTCCGTTGACGCGAAATGGCTCATCCCACACTTTGAGAAGATGCTTTACGATAACGCGCAATTGGCGAAAGTATATCTTCAGGTTTATCAATTGACACAAGCACCGCGTTACCGACGCGTTGCCGAAGAAATCTTCAGTTTCATTTTCCGGGAGATGACGGCACCCGAAGGCGGTTTCTATTCGGCATTGGATGCTGAAACGGATGCCGAAGAAGGGAAATACTATGTCTGGACAGCTGCTGAAATCCAGAAGATTCTCGGAAACCCAAAAGACACGTCCGACTTCAACGAAGTTTATGGCGTGAATAAGGGACCCAATTTTGAAGGTAAAAACGTTCTTTATGTCCCTGAAGGGTCAGCAGTAGAGAGTTCTGTGAAAAGATTGTCAACAGCACGCGAAAAACTTTTGACAGCACGCTCTGAACGCGAATATCCGTTGTTGGACACAAAAATCATTGTCAACTGGAACGGTTTGATGATAGACGCGCTCGCCTACGGCTATCAAGTGCTTGGTGAGGAACGTTATCTCGCCGCAGCATCGAAGGCTGCTCGGTTTATTCTTGACGCCTTGAGAAAACCCGATGGTGAGTTATGGCATACCTATACGGCTGGTGTTGTCAAGCAGGATGCGTATCTTGATGACTACGCCTTCTTTGTCCGTGGCCTGCTCGGATTGTATGAGGCGATGGATGAGAATCAGTGGTTAGATTCGGCACGTACACTTACCGATAAGATGATCCAACTTTTCTGGGACGATAAAAACGGTGGTTTCTATTACACGAAAGCGGATGCGAAACATCTTATTGTACGTACCAAGAAACCTTATGACTCCGCCATTCCGTCTGGTAACGCTGTCGCTGTTAAAAATCTGTTAGCACTTGGAGCAGACTATCGGGATTATGCTGAGAAAACATTACGCATTTTTGCAGAGTCCATGGGACAAAGTCCATCATCTTTCATGTATATGCACTTTGCCCTTAACGACTACCTAACACTGGAAGAGGACCAAGATACCTCCGGATCATCAACAGTAACCGCAACGGCTAAAGTTAAAGAGAAAGCCGATGCAGTTTTCAACGTGGAACTTCAGCTTAAAATCGCTGCAGGTTGGCACATTAACGCCAACCCTGCGGGACAAGATAATCTGATTCCGACAACTGTTACAGTGGATGTGAACGCTCCGGTAGAGATTGTCGATATAGCATATCCGAAAGGTAGATCCACGCGTTTTGAGTTTAGCGACCAGCCTTTGAATATTTATGAAAAAAGTCTGACGATCCCGCTACGTTTAAAACAGAAACCGAATGTAACGCAGAAGAAAAACGTCCCAATCACACTCAAACTCACCTATCAGCCGTGTAACGACACTGAGTGTCTGTTCCCGGAGACTTTGGATGTTCTCTTAGAATTGCCATAGTTTCTACACAGATGTTGTCCGGCTGGGACTAAATGCAATACCGCTTGTAGGTAGCAATTTGAGTCGATTCACGCCCAAAATTTTACACACTCACCGCTCAAATTAATTTGACAAATAGGTTCTTCCTTGCTATACTGGTATTTGACCGTTTGTTCTACAACTCTTACCATACCTTAGTCCACCCCTATTCATAGGAGGCACCTAAAATGAGACATATTGTTTCAATTTGCACCACACTGTTTTTCGTATCAATAGCGTGCACCGTCGCATTTGCGAATGTTGTTGCTGATCCCGTCCTGTATCTTAATGCTGCTGATAACCCTGCTCATCCAAAAGCTTGGAAAAATCTCGGCACTGAAGGTGGTGAATTACTTGAAGCAGATACAGCACCCGAACTCGAAGAAGGCGCAATTAAAATTCCAGCACTCGGTATCAACGAACAGAATGTGAAATACTACACAACCAAAGAATCACTGCAAACTTTCGGAGGGCCACCCGCCAAAAACACACCGCTGTTTTTTCAGGACTGGACGTTAGAGTTTCTTTGTAGGCGCAATGGTGACTTTTTTGTTGAGGAACATCATTTCGCCGGTTTTCAGAACAGTCCAAGGGAAGGCAAGCAGGGGATTCGGCTCTGGATCGTTGGCGGTCAGAATCTGGACACCTCTATCCATGCCAAGGGCGGCAAGCAAGGCGTGCAACCCCTTAACATTAAACTTGAGGAAGGTGTATGGACCTGGATAGCAATTGTTGGCACAAGCGGCAAGTCGATTATCGCGTATCAAGACGGTAAAAAGGTCAGCGAACAAGCCGGTTTTGAATTCGACAAGAAGTTACCGATAAACGACATCTCAATCGGTGCGAATTCTTACGATGAACGCCGTCGAACTTTTAACGGATCATTTGCAATCGTCCGAGCGTATGATAAAGCACTCAGCGAAGCAGAAATCAACCAAAACATTGGCGGCACATTTGCTGTTGATCCAGCAGACAAACTCTCAACGACTTGGGCAAAAGTAAAACGTGGCTATTGATAAAATCACAAGGGCATGTCATCTCTCTCGCTGGCGAGGTTTTGCGGCGCACGCGCCCAAATTTGGTTGCCCACACGCGGAAACCAAATTGCTTCGCAGCGAGAATGCTTTACATTTGCGATCTGCCTTCCAGTCTCGCCCACCTAACTATAATAGATATGATAAAAATAAAATAAAATGTCCTTCATACTTACTTTCACCGTCAAATCATGGAGAACACAATGAATACATCCTATGAAAGACCGTACAGACCGGTAGATTTGAATACGACATTAACCAAAGCGTTTCCATTTATGTCTATGGCTGAAAATCTCATGGAAGAAGCCGAATTCGCCACGTCGGGTCGAGCTTCGTTGACGTTAGCCCGAGGAGATGAACTGACACTCGTTCTGGTCGTTATGAAAGCCGGAACGACATTGGAGGAGCATTCAGCCCCTGCTGGCGCAGTGGTCGTTATGCTTGACGGAAAGATCATATTTACATCAAGTGCTGACAAGATAACGCTCGAACAGGGTGAGGGGGTTACCTTTACAGGCGATGTCCTTCACTCGGTCCATGCCAGCGAAGATAGCGCATTCCTAATTGTGATTGGGGGTAAAGTATCTCATTAGAACGTCGAAGCATAATTGGAGTCAATACGCTGATATGATGTCATTTAAATCTATCTTCATTTCGGTATTCCTGGGAGCAGTCCTGATTACTGTTGTGTTAATCCTGAATGCAAGGCGTCCGGCAATGGAAGTAGAGCAGCCGAGTGCTGATTTTGTGCGGGCGACGGGGAAGTGTGCGGAGTGTCATCGCCGGGAAACGTCTGCGGTTGTCCATCAATATGAACGGAGTGAGCATGCAAAGCACGGCGTAAGTTGCTTGGATTGCCATAAAGCCGTAGAAAATCAGGAAACGCAAGCACACCGGAGCTTTACAATCGCGAAACATCTCACGGCAAAAAATTGTAGCGAGTGCCATACGACCGAGTATACACAGTTTCTCCGAAGCCGACACGCTGCACCGGCTTGGGCAGCGGTATGGGGTGCGAAAGATTTTACAGCAGAACAGATCACCTTCGCTGAAAGGTATCACAAGGGTGCAGTGGAGCGTCCTGTGAACCCCTTAGCGATGGCAGAGGGTGAGAGTGCTATTGATGTTGGATGCTTGGGTTGCCATGATATAGGTAAACCCAATTCGGATGGTTCTATTGGGACGTGCACAGCCTGCCATGCGCGGCATTCAAGTTCGGTTGCGCTGGCGCGGGAGCCGGAAACCTGTGGGCAGTGCCACATGGGACCCGACCATTCACAGATCGAAATTTACCATGAATCCAAGCACGGTGTGCTTTACAATGCGCAAAAATCGGAGATGAATCTCAAAGCACCACCGAAAGCACTCACGACAGCAGATATGACAGTACCGACATGCGTGACGTGCCACTTGAGCGGCTTGGATGGCTTGAATGTGACGCACGATACAACCGAACGACTCTCGTATTGGCTGTTTGCGGCGGTCTCTGAGAAGCGTCCGACCTACCAACAAGGTCAAGACGCGATGAAAGAGACGTGCTTAAAATGCCATGCAAGTTCACAGGTAGAGGTTTACTATCAGGAGGCTGAAGGTGTTGTGGCTGATACCAACCGCAAAATTTCGGAAGCAGTTACCCTGATGAAATCGCTTCGTGAAGATGGATTGCTGACGGAAACACCTTTTGATGAACCTATCGAATTTCTTTACTTTGATCTGTGGCACTATTACGGACGGACGGCAAAACATGGCGCGTTCATGGGGGGCGCGGACTTTGTTCAGTGGCACGGAAATTATGAGATTTTGTTGAAGATGACGGAGTTGAAAAGAATTGCCGGAGAACTCAGAGAAAACGCTGCGAAACCGTAAAGGGTTGGCTGCCAGACTGCTCGACTTTTTTATAGTTGCGAACCTTGCGTTTTTAGCACTTGATGTGTTTTTAGCGCACTCCGTCAACGCATTTGCACATCCTGCGGAATGGATTCCTTTCTACTTCTCGTTAGGTGCGTCCGTCCTGCTCGCGCTCATACTTTTTAGAAAAAAAGGGCGGTGGCGAGCGTGGTGTCGGTTTGGTGTTGGGTGGGGTGCTATCTGTATCGGCATCTTCGGCATGTTTTTTCATCTCGGCAGCGAATTCTTCTCCGACTTGACCCTCAAGAACCTTGTCTACACAGCTCCGTTTGTAGCACCACTGGCTTTTACAGGGGTAGGGCTGCTTTTAATCATGAACGGTATGATCCGCGATACGGATTTAGAATGGGCACAATGGGTTGTGCTTATGGCGGGTTTCGGGTGGTGTGGTAATTTTATTCTCTCGGTTTTCGACCACGCGCAGAACGGGTTCTTCAATCCATCTGAATGGTTGCCCGTGTTTACGAGTGCTATCGCTGTCGGTTGTTTGACAACGCTATTTCTTGTGCCTCACCGCCCCACTTTCCTTAGATTCTGTGCCGTTGTTTTAGGCATCAACTTCATCGTGGGTATTGCGGGGTTCTTCTTCCACCTGACGGTAGATCTGCAAGCCCCAGGTGTTACGCAGATAGATAAATTTCTCTATGGCGCGCCTCTGTTCGCGCCACTTCTCTTTCCAAATCTATCGCTCCTCGCGCTCTTAGGTATCTGGAAAATGTCTACCACAAACTGAGTCCGCGGTTTAGGACAGGTGCGTTGAGATAAGGATAAACCTCCTGATAAAAGAAATTTAGGCGGTTTCTTCCTGTTTTCTACGCTCCTGCGATAAGTATCTTCAACGTCGATTTTTGAGCAGCTGCCACAAGTCACAGTTCATCAACATGTGTCCGAATTTTTTGAAAAGCGTCTAAAATCAGTTGCATATCGTCTGTATCGCCTAAAAACATGGCGTGGCTGAAACTGCAAACCTCTTCGCGATAAACGCGTTCTGCCTCTGGACAGTTGAGCGTGCTGTAGTCGATCGCTTGGTCACCGAGATATTTGCGGGGCAAGCCTAACTGATCAAATAATTCTGGGTTACCGAAGGGTCCCTCGTTATAGATAGGCTCCCCATGCGCACCGACACCACATGAGATTCCCTCTGCACTGAGTGCTTCCATGAACCTTCCGCGTGAGATACCACCAAATTCTTCGGAGACGAATCGGAAATCCCAATAGTAAAAACACCAGCGTGTGACACGCGCGTCGCGCGGGATCGGATGGAGTCCCTCTATCGCTTCCATGCCTTTGGAAAGATAGGCGATGTTTCGTTCGCGCGTCTCGACCTGTTCCTCAAACCGTTCGAGCTGACACAACAGAAGTGTCGCTTGGAAGTTTGTCATCCGCATGTTCAACTGTGCGAAGCTGCCTGCTTTTCCTGCGAGTTCCTCGTCGTTTGTTATCACCATCCCGCCTTCGCCACAAGTCAGCGTCTTTCCCATCTGGAAACTGAATGCGCCAAGGTGTCCTATGGAACCCATCCCTTTTCCACGCCATTGTGAACCGTGTGCATGCGCGCAATCCTCAATCACCTTGAGATTGTGCGTTTCAGCAATCTCCATGATGGCATCCATATCTGCCGGATAGCCGCCGTTGTGTACTGGAATGATTGCCCGTGTCCTTGGTGTGATGGCTTTCTCAATCGCGTCAGGGGCGATGTTATAGGTGAGTGGATCAATATCAACGATTACCGGAACGGCGTTGACGCAGACAGCGGATGTCCCTGTCGCCACAAATGTCAGCGCAGGAACGATGACTTCGTCGCCTGCCGTGATGCCAGCAGCCTTTAGCGCGCACTGCAATGCTACGGTGCCGTTGGCGAGCGGGATTCCATATTTTGCGTCCTGAAACGCGGCGAATTTTTCACCGGCTTCATCGACTTTCTCGCGTCGGTTCCAGGCACCACTTTGTAAGGTTTCTAAAAGCGCGTTTTCTTCGGTTTCATCGAAGATGGGCCAACCTTTTCCTAAACCACCTTTGACGACAGGTTCACCGCCATTTATTGCTAACTTGGTTTCCATGTCCACGTTCTCCTTTTTTGTCCCTATTTACTGGGCATCTTCTATATCTACCTCTAATGAATTCAGTCTCTGTTTACGAAGCCTCTGTATTGGTGCCATATCCTCAATTGGGTTCTGACCGATCCATAATTGATGGAGTCTTGTCAATCCTTCGAGAGGTTTAACATCCATAATTTGGTTCTGACCGATCCATAATTGATAAAGTTTTGTCAACCCTTCGAGAGGTTTTATATCACTGATTCCATTGTTTTCGAGATTTAAAATCCGAAGTTTTGTCATACCCGATAAGGGTTCTATGTCGCTTATCCGATTATTGCTAAGATTTAGGTGGTATTCGAGTTTTGTTATACCGGCTAAGGGTTTTATATCGCTTATCTGATTATTACTGAGAGTTAGGTAGTCGAGTTTTGTCATACTGGCTAAGGGTTTTATATCACTTATCCGATTATTCTCAATGAATAAAACTCTAAGTTGAGTTAACCTAATCAGTGGTGTAATATCGCTAATTGGATTATTAGAAAGTGATAACTCGCGCAACTTCGTCAAATCTGCAATAGGGCTAATGTCACTGATTTCATTCTTGTGAAGGAATAAAGACTGAAGTTGTTTTAATCCGGTGAGGGGTGGAATGTCACTAATTTGATTATCCGGAAGTATCAAGGTTCTAATACGGGGTAAACGAGCGAGTGGTGTAATATCTACAATTTGATTAGTGTGAAGATTTAAGTATCTTAAATTTGTCGCTTTTTCGAGTCCAGTTAAATTTGTGATACCACTTGAGTTAACACGCAGAGATTTTAATTTTTTCAAATTCCTGTCCGTGATAGATGCGTTGGGGTCTAAGTTTAACACCTCCCGCACAGCTGCAGCTAAGTTGGCATCGGGGATATCTACAGGTTCCGGTGGCGAACAACTGATGAAAACGGTGAAAAAGGCAAAAAGCACGCAAATATGTTTCATAATGCTGACCCCTTTTTAATCCCTTGATTAGCGATTAAATTCTATAATTTGCAAATTTGGGATCTGTTTGCGGAGTTCACGGATCGATTTCATATTTTGAATCGGATTCTCTTGGATATTTAAATATCCGAGATTCTTAAGATTTCCAAGGACGCTGATGTCGCTGATTTGATTATTCCTGAGTGACAGCGCTATAAGTTCTGTCAAGCCAATAAGTGGTGAAATATCGCTGATTTGATTATCCGAAAGATATAACTCTGTAAGTTTTGCCATCCCCGCAAGTGGTGAAATATCACTGACTTGATTATTCACAAGTGATAGCCGCTTAAGTTTTGCCATCCCCACAAGTGGCGAAATATCGCTAATTTGATTACGGTCAAGAGCCAAAAAACTGAGATGCTTTAGTCCAGCGAGAGGCTCTATATCGCTGGTATGACTATTGGTGAGTGATAGAGATCTCAGCTGCTGCAATTCGCTGCAAAATTTTATATCTTTGATTCGCTGATCACTGACACCTAAGGATTCCAAGTGCATTAGTCTTGCAATTGGCGTAGTGTCCCGAATGTGATTACGCCCGATCCATAACTTTTTAAGCTGCGTTAATTCAGCGATGGCGGTAATGTCGCTAATTTGATTATTTGCGAGCGTTAATTCTATGAGTTGCGGCATTTCAGCAATCGGCGTGAGGTCTGTAATTTGGCAGTTCCGAAGTGACAACTTTGTGAGTTGTGCCATTTCAGTGAACAGTGTAATATCCACAATTTGGTTGCTATTAAGTAATAAACTCGTCAGCTGCGTCAAACCTGTGATTGGCGCAATGTCACTGATTTGATTTAGTTCAAGCTTTAACTCCGTAAGTTCGGGCAATTCTGTGAGTACGCTAAAGATATGCGTTGCGTCACTAATCTGATGCCGTTGGAGCTCTAAGTCTGTGAGTTGTTTTAACGCTGCGAGGGGTGTAATATTATCTATTTTGTTGTTGGAAAGTCGTAATCTGTTAAGTTTAGTCAAACCAGTGAGCGGGGTGATGTCGCTAATTTCATTACGACTGAGTTCTAAGTCTGTGAGTTGTTTTAACGCTGCGAGGGGTGTAATATTATCTATTTTGTTGTTGGAAAGTCGTAATCTGTTAAGTTTAGTCAAACCAGTGAGCGGGGTGATGTCGCTAATTTCATTACGACTGAGTTCTAAGTCTGTGAGTTGTTTTAACGCTGCGAGGGGTGTAATATTATCTATTTTGTTGTTGGAAAGCCATAAACTTCCTAAATTTGTTGCTTTTTCCAAGCCGGTCAGATCTTTTATGCCTCTATGCATGGCCATCAGACGTTTTAACGCTCTCAAATCTTCTTCTAAAATAGGTTCGTTTGGGTCCAAACCGAGTTCTGCTCGCACGGCAGCGGCTAAGTTTTTATCAGGTATTACTTTCGGTTTTACAAGTGAACAGTTGAGGAAAACAGCAAGAATCAGGAAAAGTAGATAAAAACGCTTCATAACATTAGTTCCCTATTCGGTTGATGTTAGTTGGATTAAGGTTTCTAAAGGTGAGTTCTCTTCAGTTTCGTCGAAAATGGACCAGCTTTTCTCTAAGCCGTCTTTGACGATAGGTTCGCCACGATTTATTGCTAACTTGGTTTCCATATTCATATCCTCTGTGTTTTTCAACGCTCAGTCAAGTAGATATTTTCCGTGTTCAGTTCCAAATGCGGAATCTGTTTACGGAGTCTGCGAATAGGTGTCATATCCCGAATAGGGTTCTCCTTGATATTTAAATGTGTGAGATTCTTAAAGTTTTCAACAATACTGATATTGCTAATTTGGTTATGTTGAAGCCATAAAGCTTTAAGTCTCGTCAATTTATTAAGTGGCGCGATGTCACTAATTTGATTATCCGCGAGTATTAAGTACGTCAGTTGTGTCAAATTTGCGAGAGGTGCTACGTCGCTGATCTGATTCCCCTCAAGTGATACACCCTCAAGTGTTGTCATCCCGCTCAATGGCGCGATATCACTGATTTGATTCCCCTCAAGTAATACACTCCCAAGTGCTGTCATCCCGCTCAGTGACGCAATATCGCTGATTTGATTATTTTTAAGTAATAGGAACTCGAGCTTTGTCATCCGGGCAAGTGGCGCAATATCGCTGATTTGATTGTTCTCAAGGGATAGGTGTTCCAGCTGCTTTAGCTCACCAAGGGGGCCTATGTCTTTGATTGGGTTATACCTAAGTATTAGGTGGGTCAACTGCTTTAGCTCACTAAGAGGCGTTAAATCATGAATATGATTATACCCAAGTGATAAGAAAGTCAACTGTGTCAATCCTGTGAGCGGCGTAATGTCAATAATCTCATTACCACCAAGGCTTAATGTTTTAAGCTGCGTTAATTCGGCGATAGGGGTAATGTCATTAATTTTATTTTTGTCAAGTAGTAAATCTGTAAGTTGGGGCATTTCAGCAAACAGTGTGGTATCCGTAATTTGACAGTTATAAAGTGATAACTGAGTGAGCTGCTTCATTTCGGTGAGCGGTGTGAGGTCGGCATTTTGACAGTTGTAGAGCCATAGTGCTGTAAGTTGTGTTAATCCCGTGAGTGGCGTAACATCCGTGATTTGGTTTAGTTCAAGTTTTAGGTGTGAAAGGGCTGTCAATGTCTTAAGCACTGCAAAAAGCTGCGTCGTATCGCTGATTTGATTCTGTTGAAGTTCAAGATGCGTAAGATGTTTTAACCCTGTAAGCGGTGTGATGTCCTTGATCTTGTTTTGCTCAAGTTCAAGGTGCGTGAGCTGTTTTAACCCTGCGATGGGTGTAATGTCCTCTATTTTGTTGTTGGGAAGGATCAACCTATCAAGTTCAGTCAAATCAGCAAGGGGCGAGATGTCTCTAATTTCGTTCTGCTCAAGCCACAAAGTCATTAAATTTGTGGCTTTTTCCAAACCATCGAGTTTTTTGATTCCTCTACCCACAGCCATCAGGAAGTTTAATTCCCTCAAATCTTCTTCTGAGATAGGTTCGTTTGGATCTAAATCGAGTTGTTCTCGCACGGCAGCGGCTAAGTTCTTATCAGGTATTACTTTCGGTTTTACAAGTGAACAACCGAGAAAAACGGTAAGAATCAGGAAAAGAAGGGAAAAATGTTTCATAGCATTAGATCCTATTAATTGCGGAACATGGTGTCCACTAAAGTGAATTAGAACTTTAAGAGGCAATTTGTTTGATGTTGATTGGATTATAGCATCTTGTGGTAGAAATTGTCAATATTGTCTGAAGTGCGTTTGTAGTCGTGCGATTCATCACATATTCTAAAAGCATGTTTGACGGGCAATAAATTGCCCTACTACAAACCAGGACAAGCGTGTATAACGGGCAATAAATTGCCCTACTACAAACCAGTAGCGGATTTAATCGGAATCTGTTATAGTAATCTTCAGAAACCTAAAACGGCATGCAGCTTATGCAATCGATGAACCAAACACTCACGGCAATAGAAGGTCTTACAGTAGGCCACGCAACCGACGCAACTGCTCGGACAGGATGTACCGTTGTCCTCTGTCCAGCAGGTGCGACAGCAGGGGTTGATGTGCGCGGTGCTGCACCGGGGACGCGCGAGACGGAAGCACTCCGTCCGGGACGCTTGGTACAGAAAGCCCACGCGGTGCTATTGACCGGTGGAAGTGCGTTCGGTTTGGATGCTGCTGGGGGTGTCGTCCAATACCTTGAAGAACAGAATATCGGTTTTCCTGCGGGTCCCGTTCGCGTACCGATTGTTCCGGCTGCTGTGATTTTCGATTTGGGTGTCGGAGATGCACAGGTGCGTCCTGACTGTGAGATGGGGTATCAGGCGTGTCTTAACGCCACAGATGAACCCGTAGCGATGGGTGCTATTGGTGCTGGCACGGGTGCTACCGTCGGCAAGGCTCCTGGCGTTATGTCTTCTCCGGGGGGGATTGGTTCGGCGTGTAAATATCTTGATTCGGGTTTGATTGTCGCCGCGATTACAGTTGTCAATGCGTTGGGAAATGTTGTGTGCCCAAATACGGGTGAAATTCTCGCAGGCGGGAAAGAAGATGATAGTTTTGTGGACATCACAGAACGGCTGTTGGATGCGAATTTGGTTCCGGGGACAAACACGACGATCGGTGTTGTCGCTACAAATGCAACACTTACGCCTGCGGAGGTGAACCGAGTCGCAGAGATGGCACACGATGGCATGGCGCGTGCGGTCCGACCGTCACATACGATGTTTGATGGGGATACGCTTTTTTCGCTCGCTACAGGGGCACACACTGGAAGCGGTGTAAATACTGTTGGAATCTTAGCAGCAGAAGTTGTCGCGGAGGCGATTGTGAACGCTGTAACTGCCTAAATTGGTTTTCCTTGCATCGCTTCGGGGATGTTGATGCCGAATTCATTGAGTACCGTTGGGGCAATGTCGTATATACTCTGTTGTCGCGACCCGGAGGGTGCTCCTACAGAGGAATGAGACGGAGACTTGAGAATGAAAATGCCCATTTCTGCGTGGTTACAATCATCAGGTCCAGTATCGTTTTCATAGGTATAGATGCTGTTGTATCCGACGCTTCCTACGGAACGCCAAAAGAGGTTGCCGAAGTAGACAATAAGATCTGGTGCGATATTTCGGCATTCTCGGTAGACTGCTTCGGGTTTGAAGACCCGCGTGTTGATGTTATTTCCGTCTTCGTCTACGATGGCTTCAAGTTGTGCCTTTAATTCATCTCGGACGTTTTCATAATCTCCCGCGCTAACGGTTCCGTGAGGTTCTCTGCCTTCAACATTTATAAAAATCCGCCCGTAATATCCACCTTCTCCCCACGCTTTTGTTTTTTGCCAATCCACCATATCCGGTGTCCATCGTGTAATCTCTTGTGGTTCAGTTTTAAGCGTTAGGTAACCGTGTTTTTGGAGCCATTCGTTGACGCAAATCCCGCCGTCCATCCGTTTTGCCCCGTGGTCGGAGACGACTATGACAGTGGTATTCTCGTCTACACATGCTAATGTCTCTCCGAGTTCTGCGTCGAGAACGCGATAGTAGTTCCGCATCGTCTCAGAGAACGGCGAATTCGGCTCATATTCCCGATGCGTTGTATCCCAAAATCGCCAGAAGGCGTGATGGAGTCGATCAGAACCCATTTCGACCATCGTAAAGAAATCCCAATCTTTTGTCTTAATCAGATGACGTGCGAGTTTAAAGCGTTCGGTGGTCATCTTGAGAAGTTGTTGTTCCAGTTCGGCGCGCCGGTCGGTTCGGAAGTTGGGAATGTCAATCATGTAGTCGCTTGCGACCTGATCAACTTCCCGCGATAGTCGCCTTGGAAACGTCCACTGCGGATTGCGGTCAGGTGTGAGGAAACTGGTGACCATCCAACCCAGGAACGGCTTGGCGGGATAGGTGAGCGGCACTCCAAGAACGACCGATTTCTTTCCAACTTGCCCTAACAAGTCCCAGAGCGTTGGTACTTTTATGGCGTGTGCGTTAGCAATCGTCAAAGCATCGTAGGAGTAGTCTTTGCGGTTCCGAAAGCCATAGATACCAAGTTCACCGGGATCGCGGCTGGTCATCATGCACATCCAGGCAGGCACGGTGATAGGCGGGATAGTGCTTTCCAGTCCGCCATACGTACCTTCTGACATCAAGCGATGTGTATTTGGCATGTCGTCTTTAAACGCTTCAAAGACGAGTTCAGGTGCTGCGCAATCCCAACCGATAATGAGTACTCGCTTCTTCATATTTTATTTTAGATCACGGCTTGTGATCGGTATTAACAGGCGGTTCGTCGTTGTCAAGGAACCGCTCAATTGTGTTTCGCGTTGCCGGTCGCGTCCGGAAATCTGCAACCCATGGTTCCCGGAAGTACGCCTGCTTTTCACGCGGTAAAGCGGATAGCACTGCAGGCGGAATCCGTAGCCGGTGCCAATGTGTTGCGAGATGTGCATAAGCGTTTAGCACTGCCACACGCGGTGTCTCTCGTTGCCATACGGGACCGGCGTGACACAGGTTTTCCGTGAAGAAGATTGCACTGCCAGCGGGGCATTCGTAGGTCATTAGGAACGGACTACGCTTCCCCTCCTCTAACGACATGTGGTCAGGGTGCATCGGGAAGTTAGACTTGTGACTCCCGGCTATAAAGTGCGTCGCTCCATCGTTTTTAGAAATATCTGTCAGTTCAAAGACGACGCGCACCATGCCAGCATGGATCTGTCCGTTGTTGACGCGATACCCGAAGATCGGATCTGCCTGTCTCGGTCCACCCCCGTGGAGTTCACCGTGTCTCCGCCCTTTTTCGCGCCAGACGGAGAAGGTGCTCTCTAACCGGACCTCGGGTCCGATGATTTCGTGTAGGACATCAAGGACTTTGGGGTGATCAATCAGCACGCTCGCGGGACCACCCGGTACAGCACGGTGTTCCGGCGGTAAGGATTCTTTGTTATGATGTATCCGGTCAATCTGCTCAACGATTGCCTCTACTTCGTCGCGCTCAAGGATCGCGGGACGCACGAGGAATCCACTTAAGTCAAATCGAAATTTTTCTTCATCAGTCATAGGTTGAGTCTCCTATGTTATACCATTTACCAATAATGTTATCACATTACCGGTCTTCGCGAAATGCGTAGCACTGCGGAACAAACTAACAGTTTATCCTACATAAAGAGGTTTATTAACAAAAATGGTATTAGCTTCGTGGTAAAGCATAAAACACGTAGATATTTCGGTAATAGTTTATGACATCAAGATCGCGAGCGACAAGAAATCCGCAGAAATCCGCAGAAACACCCTATCAAATACCCCAAGCAAAAACACTCGCTCCTACAAGCCAATACCCATCAGCATAATCGAAATTATGCCCAGCGGGGTTTTCCACCGCCGAATCGCTGCTCACTGATATTCCAGAGTTCAGATAGACCGAGTTGTCGGATGTGTTCAATTCCGGGTAGGAATGGATCGTTTACTCGGGTTAGCCATTGCTGAAGTTCCGTCTCTAATTCTGCACGAAGTCCCTGTGAGTCGGTGTCGTCTATGAGGTTGTTCAGCTGGTAGGGATCGTTATCGTTATCGTAAAGGAGCCAACCTGTGCCATCATAATGGCGTGCATAAGTGTGGCGATGTGTTCGGACACCGCGCCACTCGCGGATACCGAAGTGGAAACCTTCGCTCCCGTGTAAAGGCACCCCAAGCAGCACGGACTCTGGTTCATCAACCGTTTCACCGAACATCGCTCTTGAGAGGTCAAGACCTTCAACACCATCAGGGATAGGTAGGTCACATAAAGACAGCATTGACGGCATGAAGTCAACGAGACTGAGCAAGGTATCGCGGGTAACGCCTGCGGGTATTCTGCGGGGCCAGCGGATCATAAAAGGAATACGGCTTGATTCCTCCCATGGTCGTTCTTTTCGGACGTGTCCGTGGCTGCCGAGCATATCCCCGTGATCGGATGTATAAACGAGAATGGTATCGTCTGCAATACCGAGTTCGTCGAGTGCTTGCATCAAGCGTTCGAGGTTTTCATCTAACGCTGTGATATGGGCGTAGTATCCAGAGAGGTCTTTCCGTGTTGCGGGTGTGTCTACAGCATTCGGACGTAACTGAATCTCCTCCGGCGGGTACATCTCCTTGTAGCGTTCAGGGACGTGTTCATAAGGATTATGTGGCGGTCCCCAACTCATATAGAGGCAGAAAGGTTCATCAACGTGTTCGCGGCAGTATTGAATCGCTTGATCGGTTTGGAAATCCGGTTCGTAGCCTTCAATCTGCATCTGATTTCCATCAGAGTCGTGATAAGGCGCGTTGAAATAGTTATGGTGGCAATTCCATCCGATCCAATGATCAAAGCCGAAGCGCATCTCAGGTGTGATAAACTTATCTCTCGGCATCCCACCGAGATGCCATTTACCGATGTAACCAGTTGCGTAGCCAGCATCCCTAAAGACCTCCGCTACACCTGTTTCGGACAACGGAAGCGGCAGATCGTTGGAAACAGCCTTATGGTTCAAAGGATACTTGCCTGTCATGAGGCATCCACGCGCAGGCACACATATCGGGACGTTAGTGAAGGTGTTCGGGAAAAACATCCCCTCCTGTGCGAGTTGATCCATCGCAGGTGTTTGCACTTGTGGGTTGCCTGCACACCCGACATCACATTGACGGTGCTGGTCACCAAAGACAAAAATTAGATTGGGTTTACGAGTGGTTTCCATATTTCTGAACCCCCTAAATCCCCCTTATCAGGGGGACTTTAAGAATTCGCTACTGCATCCAGGTATAAATTTGACGGAGTGCGCCTTCGCTTTGGGTCCACAACGCCCTTTTGAAGGGTGAAATGACCTTTGTATAACTGGCGAAATCTGTTTGGGTTGCTCGATACTGCTCTTTGTGCGCAATTAACCCTGCGTTCTCCGGCGGTGACGCGCCAAAATCGACCCATTCGTATTCTTCATGACACGCTTGTCTGATGATATAGTGGAAAATCGCATTGTTGGGACGGTATTTCAGGAATGCTGGCACAGAAGCCTCACACCACAACGTCACCGTCCGATTGAAATGTAGGTAGAGGAGTCCGGCGATGATTGTGTCCCGATATGTAGCGATGGCAAGTTTGGCTATTTTCCGCTGGAGGAGCGTCTGCATGAGTACTCTCGGTTTCGGCGTGCCGGCTAACCGTTTGACAGTCATGAGATACATATCGTAAAATGTAGATAACGCCTCTTCACTATCTGTATCCGTAACCTCTACCCCAGATTTTTCCGCCTTCCGAACGGCACCACGCACCCTTTTGTTGTAGGCGTACCAGAGGGCATCAACATTTTGGTTCGTTTTTAAAAGATGTGTGAAATGATCCGTCCGTTCGTATCCAGTTTCAATGAAGACATCGCCGTAGGTTGTGGTATGCTCTGGAGACAAGGTCCAACGGATTTCACACCACCCTTTTTCCACTGCAGCAGTTTCAATGGATGTTATCAATGCTTCGCGATTTAGGTGCGAGGTATCTGTAAGATGTATACCGCCGAAAAGATTCCACGGCATCGAGTGCCACAAACGGATACCCGGTATCGGTTGAAAAATGAAAGCAGGCAGCCCCCCGATCACTACATCTTGTTGCTTAACGAGCATATAGACCGGAGTGAGTTGTTTGAATGCACTCGCCAAGGCATCTCGCCACGCGAGACTTTGGAAGGCAGTCGTGTTTGGGCATTGCTGAAAGACAACATCCCACTTGTCCTGATTTTGAGGGGTAAGGGGTTCTACCGTATACATACGCAGCTTGAAGGCTATACGACCAACGCCGCGAACAACGCCTTGATGTAACCGACGGAATAGGCTAATCCTACATTGCCTTCTAATCTCGGAATGTGATCGGCGTTGATGCATCCGTCAAATCCAACCTTCTGTAATTCTCGGACGATTTTGAAGGCGTTCATATCACCGTCGTCAAGGAGTACCTCTTCAAATGCCCCAGCAGTCGCGAGGCTTCCGCGGACATTCCGCAGGTGAACCATGAAGATACGCCCTTTCCGTCCGTAGTTATTAATTTCATCAAGGACGATGGTGCTGCCACCGGCTTCAGCACGGGTGCCGCAGCAGTAAAGGTAACCGACGTTCTTGCTTGGGAACGCGTCAATGACCCGGTGGAAACCGAGGCTACCGAGTGGGGTGTCTGGATTCGGGACATCTGACGGATGGATAGCGAGTTTAATATCGTGCTCATCGGCAATAGGGACGAGTGCGCCGTAGACCTCGATAAAACGTTTCCACCACTCGTCAAGTGCTTCCATCGTCGGTGTGTCTGGCGGATTCTTCGTTGCGGCACGGCTTTCGCCACGTGAGGTATACCCACCTCTGTGAACAGAAGAATAGCGCGTCATGAGATAGTCAAACGTATCTCCCCAGAACCGTTGGCGTGCGATAGGCACACCGGCTTCAGCGAAGACACGGAGTGCGTTACACGTGTTCTCGAGTTCCTTTTCGCCGTCGGGTTGTCCTGTCATAAATTTCTCAGTGATGTTCGGGAGCGTCACACGGTTGATGTCGAGTCCCCAAGAACGGATACGTTTTTTGATTTTCAGTAGCTCGTCCAAATCGGGATAACCCTGTTCGTTAACACCGGGGAAAGCCCCACCATTCCCAAAGTCGATGCAGTCCGCACCGAGTTGCGTAACTTGTTTAAGATAATTCTCTGAAAGTCCACCATCCCAGACTGAAATTTTCATATTTTTAATTTTCCTTGCGGTTCAACGAGCGTGATTAGCAAATTGACATGCCTTTCTGTAGAGTCGCCCTCCATTTCATTACGGGCTTGCCATTTAGTGTCTACAAAGAAAAATAAAATTTTCCTTGCGGTTCAATGGGCGTAATTAGCAAATTGACATGCCTTTCTGTAGAGTCGCCCTCCATTACATTACGGGCTTGCCATTTAGTGTCTACAAAGAAAAATAAAATTTTCCTTGCGGTTCGATGAAGAGGGTTAAGCATTCACACCCGCCGCCGTAGCTATGAAGAAATACTTAAGCAAAAACACCCTCTATTTCACCATGGGCTTATAATAGCGGTTTCATGAAATGTGTAGCCATGCGGAACAAACTAACAGGTTATTCTACAAAAGAGACACCTACTTATCCCACTTGCCATTAAAGAGGTAATGGAACGGGTTGCCCGCTCTCAACGGATTGATATGCGGCAAGCGCGATTTCGACCGCAGCGCGACCGTCTAACCCTGTAATCGGCGGGGGTGTATCGTTGCGGATTGCATCTACGAAAACGCGAATCTCCTCTTGCACCGGCGGTGGCACTTCAATGTCTGAAATTTTGATCTGTCGTCCTTCGCCTTCAAAAGGTTTAATCTGGATAGTTGCGTTCCCACCCCAAGTCTGTGGGAAATAGATAGAGCCGCCTTCGCAATCAACGCGCCCGCCATATCCACCGATAGCGGAAATGTGGCTGGAGTGGAGTAAACCGATTGCGCCGTTCGCGAACTGCAAGGACGCAAGAACAACATCAGGATAGTCGGATTCTTCTTGCACATACTGTCCACCAGCAGCGTAGACAGAGGTAACGTCACCACAGGTCCAACGCATAAAATCAATTTCGTGGGCATTGATTTCCATGAGACTTCCACCGGATTTCGCGCGTTCGAGTCGCCACGGGACATAACTCCCGCCACTACGCCAAGGTCCGCCGATCCGATGTACCATCATACACGCCGGGGCACCAAGTTCACCACTTTGGACAATTCCGCGAACTGCGGAATGTGTCGCGTGGTAACGACATACCAAACCGATGGTGAGTTTAACACCGTTTGCCTCAGCAGCAGCGATCATCGCATCGCAATCGGATAGGGTTGGTGCCATCGGTTTTTCGGAAAAGACGTGTTTCCCTGCTTTCGCGGCATCAACAGCGATCGGTGCGTGCATAAATGGCGGTGCCGCAATCAGTACGGCGCGAATCCGATCATCAGCGAGTAGTTCGTGGTAGTCCAATACATAGGATGCATTGAGGTCTGCAGCCAGTTTTTCCGCTAAGGCTTCCTGCAAATCGCTGACGCAGATAACCTCTATTCCCTCAACTGCGTGTGCACTGGTGGCAAGGCTTCTGCCCATCCCACCGCATCCGATAACACCAACTCCAATCGTTTCCATATTTTTAATTTTCCTTGCGATTTAGAACTTATGAAGAAAAGAAAAACTACTTTTAATTTTCCTTGCGGTTCGTTTAGAGGGGGTTGATAAAAACGTTCCGAAACATATATTCAGCCCGGTGCGATGCTTGGGCTTACACGCTTTGGTTGTCTATCTCCGCCTTGCTTTGATGTGTCCCCATGTAGTACTCAAGTGGTTTGCCGAGGGGCTGACATCAAGTCCTGTGGCTTCCATGTTGTTCTGAACTTCTGCCGCGCTGAGGACTCGATCGTAAATTCGGAACTCGTCAAGATAGCCTTGGATTGTATCACAATCGCATCCATCGGACCGGTCACCAATACCGAGGAGAAGTCCACCTTTAGTGATTTTACCGCCCTTCATGGCGTACTTTTTCTCCTGTTTTCCGTTCACATAATAGTGAACTGTTGCGCCGTCATAAGTGCCAACGAGATGTAGCCACTGTTCAAGCGGAATATCTTCTAAAACATTGTCCTTTGCCGCCTGGGTTGATTGACCGCCTGCTCTGACGAAAAAGCCGTGCTGGTTATCATCATCGTCGTAGTAAAGGCTGGCAACTGCACTGTTCGTAGGCATATCGTCGAGTGAGATAATCCGGTTCCAACTGTCATCCAAGGCAGTGATATAGACCCAGCATTCCAAAGTAATCTCATCCCAATCTCGGTCGATTTTTGGCGGTTTTGAATCTTCGACAAGGAAGCGATCAACACTGCCATCAAAAAGGATACACTCGCCGACCTTGCAATCGGAGGCGGGTGCAAGTTCAGGATCACCGTGTACGGCTGCAACAAGTCCTGATAAGACATCCGCAGCCTCTGTTTTAATCTTTACTGTATCCTTGTTGAAGGACCAGTAAGCGACTAAACCGTTTTCAACTGCCCCAACACGTGCGTTAACAGGTTGTGCACTCCACACTTGCATCACAAGCAGGATAAGGATTATTGTGAGGAATTGCGGGTTTTTCAGAAAATATCTTTGCTCGGAATGGACGCTCTTTTTTATGTACATAATGTCCCCCTTGTATCTGATAACATGGTGTAAGGAAACCGAGGATGGAAACCGCCAGTTTCCTATTACAACTTCAATTCACAATGATACAACACACAAGCACATCACACTACAGCAAAAGAAGCGCGGTCAGGTCTTAAAACATGTCGCGCATAGCACGCTCACGTCTGTCAGCGTCTCGGCGTTCGCGTTCTTCATCAGATATCTGACCGGTCTGTTCGGCAATAACGGGACGGTATTCGGCGACTTCGCTTCTCCGCTTGAATACACGGAAATAGTCGAAACGGGTTAAGGTTGGTGGAATGTTTCCGGGACACAATGCATGTAAGCCAACATCGGCTGCTTCTCCCATACCGACATTGGTTTGCCCGCAGCTTTTCCACTGGATACCATCTGCACTCGCGAAAGATGAGAATTGATTCCCTCGACGTTCCAAACGTAGGAACAATTCCCGGACGTTTCTAAGTCCGGCACCGCGCCCGCGTAGATTAAAAGAACGCCCGACGTGCCGTTCAAATCGGACATCGCCTCTGAAGGCGTGCGGTCCTGAGGTTTTTTCAAGCCGTAGGAATCGGTTAGCGTTTTTCCAAACCAATAAACCGCCGTGTTCTCTGAGCTGTGGTGTAATTCGCATACGTGTTTCAATGGCGAAGTCTCCAGGTACTCTCATAAGGAGGCGTGGCGCGCTCATATCACCACCACTCCCATTTCCGTGCCAAAGGTCTTGCCCGGGGTCGGTCCGCATTTCCAGGTAGCCTTGCCGTTCTGCCCACGCCCCTCCGCCTTGCGGGTCTTCCCATCGCCACTCTGGCCGCATACGATTGCCAATAAACTCATCTTCAAACACGAGTTCAGTGAACTCACCAGAGGATGCCCAGCCCTCAATCTTGATGGCGGAGATAGAATCTCCGAAGTTTTGAGGGAGTAGATGGAGGTTCGGCAACTCTTTTTTATATTCACTCGGTTCCATACGGATCGGTATGCTGGCTCCCTCAAACTCTGGGTGTTCGTAAAAGACGACCTCCGCGCCGTCCCGTGGGAAATCGGGTCCTTTAAAGATACGGATCGATGAAATTCTGTCTTCAAACCATGTTCCACCTTGCGGATCCCGCAGATTAGCGATGTCACGGAGGATAGTGATTTTTTTTCCGCGGAATTCGACGTGCTCATAACAGTCAACAATCAGTGGGATCGTACCCCACTCAGGTCCAGCGACATCTAAGGATGACCCGAAATTGATTGATGAGATTCTGTCCGCGAAGTTGAAAGCGGTATCATGCAGGTTCGGATAAAACCCGGGACCGAGTGCCAACCTTTTACCGCGGAAGTCCCGATGTTGGTGAAGGATTACCTTATAGTTCGGATTTGATGAGAAATTTGGCCCCTTATAGACCCGAAGCGAAGAGATATTGTCTTGAAATCCGATGTGTGCCGTAAATGGAACGGGTTCCACAACATAACCCATTCTACCTCGGAAGTTTGTATGTTGGAATATTTCAACAATGAGGCGCGGTACGACGACTGGCATTTTTTTCTCCTTTTTTGTGAGTTATCAGTTATCGGTTTTCAGTTTTCAGTAAAAGAGAGTTTCATTTTAATACTGTTTCTTTGCTATCAAGGTTTCCAAACTCTTGTTTATGTGTTATTGATGGTTGCCTCATAAATTTGGGCATACCCGCTTCGATCAGATGTGAATACGACATGTTGTCCGTCGGGACTGAAAGATGGATGTGGATGTGTATGTTGAGGGGCATACACCTGAACAGGGCCGTTTTCATAAGGGAAGGGTCCGTTCCAATGTTCACCGAGAGACGAAGCCCCGGGGTAACATAAAGTCTGCGGTTCGCCGATCCCATCAAGCACATCGAAAATCTGGATACCAATGTCCGGGAAGTTCGTATCTGCGACCATACGTGTGCCAGCGGGATTGCTAATAGCGTGCCAAGCGTTGAAGGTCGTCACCTGTCGTTCTGCTCCCGTGTCAACATTGATACACCTGACCCCTCGGGGCCAATCGACAAAAGCGAGTTCACGGGTTCCCGGAATCCAAGTTTCGTGTGTAATCCACTCATTCTTTTCGACATTCCGTGCGTAGAGACGACGATTGGCACTGCCATCACGATGAATTACCCACACACGGTCGGTGAGAGGCCCTGCGTAATAGAGCAAATTAGCATCATCAGGGCAGAATTGAAGGTGCGCAATACTGTCCCTTTGCAAGATGATGTCGTGCTCGCCGGTGTCTGTATCTACGATAGCGAGGGCAGATGCCTTCCCGATTTTAAATCTGATTGCCCACCACTGATCGTCGTGACTGAGCGCGGTTGTTCCCATAGCGGCAGCGACCATGCCTTTTTCTTTCATTGCTGTCGCCGTGAAGTTCACGAGTTCTCGTTCCTCCAAGGTCTCCAGATCGAGTCGCCATCCACTTGTACCAGCGGTGAAAAAGACTGCCTGACCATTATGTGATGGATGCACAGACCATTCCGATTCTGCGAGGTCAGATCTGTCTGTCAATTGGCGCAGTTCACCGGTAGCCCGTTCTTCTGCGAATATTTGCGGTGCCCCGGTTCGGTTAGAGACAAAAATCAGCCGCTGCATCGCGTCATCATACGCAGGTATGATAAAGAAGGGGTGATGATGATGCGCGGACGCGGTCGTGACCTGCCTGATACGTGTCCCTGTGCCTCGGTCATAAAAAGTTCGAGATTCCGAAGGGCGGACTGTGCCTTTCGCCATGCGTATATCCTATAAAGTCGGCGGACATAAATGCCCGCCGAAACGGTGTGTAAAGGTCCTATTCTTCAAAGGCAGCATCAAACGCCACAGCGGAGGGTTCAAAGTCGTAGCCTTTGACAGCCCCACAAGATTCACTGGCACCGTGTTCTCGATCCATACCGCTGTCTTCCCATTCAATGGAAAGTGGACCGTCATATCCCATGTTGTTCAGTGCCCGGATGATTTCTTCAAAGTTAATATTACCGCGACCGATGGATCGGAAATCCCAGTTTCTTCGCGCATCGCCGAAGTTCAGGTGTCCACCGAATACACCGGCTAACCGCGGTGTATCTGCCCACCAGACATCCTTCATGTGGACATGATAAATCCGGTCGCTCAACCGTTCAAGGAAGGCGACGTAGTCAACGCCCTGATAACCGAGATGACTCGGATCGTAGTTGAATCCAAACGCTTCTCTGCCGTTGACTGCCTCGATTGCGCGCTCGGCAGTGACGATGTCGAAGGCAATTTCAGTCGGATGGACTTCAAGTCCGAACTTAACACCAACTTCGTCAAAGACATCGAAAATTGGGTTCCAGCGATTGGCGAAATCTTCAAAACCGGCATCAATCTGCTCTGGCGCGGTGGGTGGAAAAGAGTAGAGGAGATGCCAGATCGAACTGCCAGTGAAACCGTTGACGACGCTTACACCGAGTTTCGCGGCGGCGCGTGCGGTGTTTTTCATCTCTTCCGCTGCGCGTTCTTGAACGCCTGCGGGATCGCCATCGCCCCAAATAGCCTCAGACAAAATACCCTGATGTCGGCTATCAATATTATCACAGACGGCTTGTCCAACGAGGTGATTGCTGATGGACCAGACCTTTAGTCCGTATTTCGCGAGTAGGTCGTGCCTGCCTTGGCAGTAACTGTCATCTGCGAGTGCTTTATCGACTTCAAAGTGGTCGCCCCAACAGGCGAGTTCTAAGCCGTCATAGCCCCAACTGCTTGCTTTTTCTGCTAATTCTTCGAGTGTTAAATCTGCCCATTGGCCTGTAAAGAGTGTTACAGGTCTTGCCATAATAATCTCCTTTTTTCTGGCTGTCGGCTGTCGGTTATCGGTTTTCAGTAGACTTAATCAGAGACCTCTCACCGACTGCTGAGAATGAGCGTAGCGAACGCCCTGACTGCTGACTGCCAACCTAAAATTACGCGGGCGGTGTGTAACTCGCGTCAATCCATGCACGTTGTTTGCCGCTTTCTACAGCCGCGTTGATGAAATGCACACCGCGGGCTCCATCTTGGACGGTCGGGAAATCCGTGTCAAACTCAGTCGGAGTTTCGCCTGCGATTTTTGCAGCGATGGTGCGTGCGGCGTTGACATAGATATTTGCGAATGCCTCAATAAAAGCCTCTGGATGTCCGAAAGGTATCCGTGAGTTGTGCTGGACAACCTCTGCCAAATAGTCGTTGCCGCGTTTGTAAACTTGCTCGGGACCGTCTGGGAAACGGACGGAGAGATAATTCGGGTTCTCTTGGTGCCATTCGAGTGAGGCATCGGTGCCGTAAACGCGGATGCGTAAGTTGTTCTCTTCACCTACAGAAATCTGTGATGCGTACAGGACACCGCGGACCCCATTTTGATAATGGACTAATAAATTCCCGTCATCTTCTAAGAGCCGTCCCTCTACAAAAGTCGTCATGTCTGCACAGATTTCTTCGATTTCCAGTCCCGTGATATAGTGTGCTAAGTTCTCGGCGTGTGAACCGATGTCCCCGATACACGAGGACGCGCCTGCCTGCTTAGGATCAGTGCGCCAGACGGCTTGTTTCGCGCCTTCGTCTTCCAAGAATGTGGCGAGCCAACCTTGTGGGTATTCTACAACGATTTTCCGAAGCGTTCCGAGTTTCCCCGCTTTCACGAGTTCGCGTGCCTGCTTCACCATCGGGTATCCCGTGTAGTTGTGTGTGAGTGCGAAGACAACATCGTGCTGTTTGACGAGGCTACAGAGTGTCTCGGCATCGGCAACCGTTGTCGTCATCGGTTTATCGCAGACGACGTGGAACCCGGCTTCAATAAAGGTTTTGGCGACATCAAAATGGACGTGATTCGGTGTCACGATTGAGACGAAATCGATACGTTCGCCTTCGGGCAGTTGACTCTCCTTTTCCGCCATTTCTTTATAAGAGCCGTAGACTCGGTTTGCGTCGAGAAAGAGTTCGCTCCCTTGTTGACGCGACTTTTCGGGTGATGATGAGAACGCGCCAGCGACGAGATCAATTTCTCCGTCAAGAGCCGCAGCTTTACGATGGACGGCACCGATGAACGCATCCGGTCCGCCACCTACCATGCCATAACGTATTTTCCTATCCAGTGGCATCTTGCGTATTTTCTCCTTTTGAAAATAAGATGTTTTAGTCCCACTTTATATTATTCCACATTTGATGATTTTTTTCAAGCGTTTGTTTTCGTTTCCCAGAGGCATTCAATTGTCGGTTTTTTTCATCATTTTCGCGGTGGTATCGCGAGCGACAAGGAATCCGCAGAAATACCCAAGCAAAAACAGGCCCCTTTATCCCCCCTTATCAGGGGGCAGGGGTAGGTGAGTACACCGCAAAACCGCACTTACCGGGCCTGGGGAAATTAGAATTACCCGAACTTTAGTATAATTTATAAAGGTAATGTAAACAAAATTTAGCAAGTTATAGTTAAACGGATAAAAGCAATCACGTGAAGGTTGCAGCATTATCATTTTCACACCTAATTGGAACACACCTCAAACCGATTTAAAATTTCAAACTTCGTCCACAAATACGAAGGATGTGCGTAAGTTAGAAAAAAGGAAGCATATCATGAATAGCCATTTGAGAATTCTCACAGCAATCGCTTTTACGCTGATATTGATAGCCGGTATTACCGGATGTTCAAATGATGAAGAAACTCCCGCTACAGAAAATCCAATCGCTGCTGGCGCAAGTGACGAAGAGTCGTCAGTCCGCTACGGTCTTACCGATACATACGACAATGTCCGAAACGGTGCCCGTCTGGTTATATCCTATAATGCGGGGACCGATGCCTTTACAGGCACTGTTACAAATACGACCAATGCGATTTTAACGCAAGTTCGCGTTGAAGTTCATTTATATGACGGTACGGTCACTGTTGATGAACTCGGTCCAACACCGAACGTTGACCTTGCGCCGGGCGAATCGCACGATGTCACACTTCCGGTCGGGGGCCTATCCTTTACCGAGTGGGTAGCACACCCCGAAGTCGGCCCTAGCACTGGCAGTGGTGGTGAAGGTGCTGAAGGCGGCGGGCATGAACATGGCCCAGGTGGCGAAGGGGCTGGCGGTGGTTAAGCCAACCACTTCAGCGGACGATGTTAGCGGATGCCTCCAGGCGAGCAATATACCAAATCGCTCGCTTGGCTATAGGGCAAACGATAGTAAGTTACATTTTATTTTTCATCGATTCATACCAATCCAGACAATTCATGCTTTTAGAGAGGAACCTACTCATGAAACGCAATTTTGGAACCCTCACGCTACTGGTCGCCATACTGATGGCGGCGACGCTTATCGGTTGTGAACGGACAACGCAGCAGACAATCCCTATGATGCCAGTAGCAGATGACGAAGAGTCGGCAGTCCGACTCGCTATTACCGATACTTATGACAATGTCCGAAACGGTGCGCATCTGATTATATCCTATGATGCAGTGACCGATGCCTTTACAGGCACTGTTACAAATACGACCAATGCGATTTTAACGCAAGTTCGCGTTGAAGTTCATTTATATGACGGTATGGTCACCGTCGATGAACTCGGTCCAACACCGGATGTTGACCTTATGTCCGGTGAATCGCACGCCATCACACTACCAGTCATGAGCCAATCCTTTACCGAGTGGGTAGCACACCCCGAAGTCGGTCCCAGAAGTGCTGGCGGCGGCGAAGGTGGTGCCGAAAGCGGTGCTGAAGGTGGTGCCGAAGGCGGCGGCGAGCATGGCGGCCAAGGCGGCGAAGGTGCTGAAGGCGGCGGTAATTAAGCCAAGCACTTCAGTGCTGATACAATTTCAGAGGAGACTCTGTCAAGGGAGCAATACACCTATTGCTCCCTTTTTCGTAGATGCATCTACCAACCCCTAATGTGCCGTTATAGTAAAACCTCTAATTAATTGGGCACTCTCAAACAGTCTGAATACCTATAACAGGCATTCAGACTGGCACAGGAGACCAACGGTTTCCTATGCTACAAAGATGCCCGCTTATTTATGGGCTTCACTATAAAAACTAAGTTTTGGACAATTTTAGAGCGGGGCGGGAGACCCGCCCCCTACGAAGAACACAGAGTCGTAGGGGTTGGGAATGTAATACAAGGAATGGATTTAGTCTATTCCCAGACTAAATCCCCCAATCAGCAGAAAAGCGTCTGTTTTTTCTACGAGCGCCGTGAATGAGGGAAACTGATAAAAAAATAGATAGACCTTTGAAAACGCAGACCATCAGACGAGAATTGTCCAAACTTTAGTAAAAAAAAATAACGTTTGCAATTCCTATCTTTACACAAAGAGGTACATTCATGAATCCGATTTATGGCGTTCTTGCAGCAAGTACTATCATATTGATGGTTAGTATAAGTGGGTGTTCAAAAAAGAAAGAGGTGCCCATTGACAGTGGCGGTGAAGAATCTAATGTTGAATTCGCATTGGACGCGCAATACGATAAGGTTCGTAACGGTGCCCGACTCATTTTAACGTACGATGCCCAAAGTAATGCCTTCAAAGGCACGGTCGAAAATACCACAGACGAAACCTTGAAGCAGGTTCGAGTTGAAGTCCACTTATCAAATGGAAAAGAGTTAGGCCCAACAGTCCCGGGTGACCTTGCTCCCGGCGAAAAGAGAGAGATATTACTCACTGCGACAAGCACGAACTTCGACGGATGGACTGCACATCCGGAAGTCGGCGAGGGTGAACATAGCCATGGGGAAGAAAATGGTGAGCATGGCCGGGAAAGCGAGGGTGAGCATGGTCATGGAGAAGAGCGTGGTGAACATGCCCAAGAAGGTAAAGGTGAACACAACTAAAGGCTTCTACAAGGAAATTCGGTTCGGTTAGGAATGCAGATCGCCAATGTAAAGCATTCTCACTGCGAAGCAAAATTTGGTCTCCGCGTGTGGGAAACCAAATTTGGGTGAGTACACCGCAAAACCGAACCTACCGGCCTGGAGGTCGCGACGGTTATTTTTTCTTAAATTGACACCTATGGTGTTTAATTCAACAGGACTTACGCAAATTGAGCGAATATCAGGTATTTAGGACGCAAAAAGCGGTAATTGGGTTCCCTTTAAACCCCCTAAATCCCTTAGAAGAAACACCCCCCATATCCACCCTTATCAGGGGGGTAGGGGGACTTTAAGACGAAATGCGTAAGTCCTATTCAAAATTACCACAAGATAAATAATCCGGCATTTACGTCCCTCGCAAATTCTTTAATATCAGCGAAATGCTTTCTCAAATTGTATTCGACAGCACTTGTCGAACAATTCCCTATCCTGATCCAAATCACTTTTGGCGGGTAACCGTGAATAACGCTCCTATTCCTAAAGTCTGTATCTTTTGAAACGATGAGATAGTCGTTATCACGGGCGTAATCCCATAACTCGGTATCCGCTGCCGTATTTAACCCTATTGTTTTGACATGGATAGAATTAGGAAACAGGTCCGCCAGTAGTGTCACCAGTTGGTCGGATAGGTTCTGATCGAATAGAAGTTTCATCTGTGTAAACGACCATCTGCGATTTTTCTTTGTCCGCAGCGTAAGCAAAACAGGCGCGAATATCTGTCTCGGTCAACTCGGGAAAATCGTGAAGCACTTCCGCGACTGTCATACCCGATGCCAGGTATTCAAAGACATCGTAAACGGTAATCCGCATGCCCCGAATACACGGCTGTCCGCTGCGTTTCCCCGGTTCAATGGTAATAATATTTCTATAGTCGTTCATGGTATTCACCTCTTTCTATAAATGGTTAAGAAAGTATATCACAACTTGTGTTGATTAGCAATTGTTTCAGTAGGAAATTTCTAATTGGCAGGGTTTGGGATGCGTGTTTTTGTGAAGATAATGGATTTCTCTGTTGTCTGAATGCAGATCGCATTTGGTCGAGTACGCCGCAAATCGCGGATTAGCACGGAGGACGCGGAAGACGCGGATTGGCACTCTGTAACATCAAGTGGTTTGCTAAGCGGACAGTTTTTTGTTGGACTGCTATGCCTGCGCGGGGGTTAGAAGGGCGGTGATGTCCTTTGGTAGTTTGACATTGTATTTCTGTTCAAAGTCGGCAACATTTTCGTATTCTTTGCGAAACTGTTCAATGATGATATTTTCTTGTTTGTTTCTGGCAGTTGTAAGATCCTCTTTGGCTTTTTCCCATTTCTGCAAGCGTACAAATATCATACCGCGATTGTAGTATGGTTCTGCTAAATCAGTGTTGCGTTCTATCGCAGCGTCGTAATCTTTAATGGCACGTTCATAATCACCTTTTTTAGTGTAAACATTCCCTCGATTGTTATAAGGATCGACAAGGTCGGGTCTCAGTTCTATTGCTTTGGTATAATCTATAATTGCGAGATCATATTTCTCTGTTTCGTAGTAAATAATACCACGATTGTAATAAGGATAAGCAAAACCCGGATCGAGTTCTATCGCTTTGGTATAATCTTCAAGAGCTTGATTTATTTCCCCTTTGCGTTTATAAACTATCCCTCGATTGTTATAGGCTTCTGGCAAATTTGGGTCAAGTCTTATGGCTGTATTGCAATCTTCAAAAGCACGATCATAATCACCTTTCATGCGATAAACTGCGCCGCGATTGCTGTATGCCTCAGCATAGTTCTCCTTGCGCCTAATGGCTGTGTTAAAATTTTCAATAGCGCGGTCAATTTCACCTTTATTACCGTAAGCGATGCCTCGATAGTTATAGCCTTCGGCAAAAGTGGGTCGCCGATCAATTGCTTTGCTAAAACGTTCAATGGTGATATCGTAAGGTGTCTGTTCTGCTTGTGCCTGCATGTTTACATCTCCTTTTTGTCGCTCGGTTGAGATGGAGCGATTTGGAAGACCTCCTCCTTCGGCTGCGTTCCGACTCTGAAACCTTCTATATTCCTCTTTTGTCTGAATCGCGGATTATCACGGAGAACGCGGAGAACGCGGATTGTCACTCTGTAACATCAAGTTATTTGCTGAGCGGGCGGTTTTTTGTTTTCCTGCTATGTCTGCAAGGGAGTTAGCATTGCAGCGATGTCTTCTGGCGGGTTGACATCGGGGCTCCCTTCAAGATTTACGATGTTTCTGTTAATATGGTGGAATGCGTTGATACTGTTTTTTCCTATGATATTCGCAACAGTCAGGTCCAATCTTGCATTTTCCCACTGCTGCAGCCTTGACCATACCACGCCGCGATTGTAATATGCTTCGGCATAATCAGGATTAGATTCAATCGCTTTGCCCATGTCGTCGATGGCAAGTTCCAGCTCACCTTCAACTAAGTAAACAAGACCACGATTATTATATGCTTCGGCAAAGTTTGGCTTGAGTTCTATTGCTTTGTTGTAGTCTACAATAGCTCGGTCAAATTCGCCTTTGGCATAATAAGCGTAACCACGACTACCGTACGCGTCAGCGAAGTCTGATTTGATTTGTATCGCCGCATCAAAGTCTTTAATGGCAAGATCAATCTCATCTTTTTTATTCTGAACCACTCCGCGATTGTTATACGCTACTGCATAATCAGGTTGAAGTTCTATCGCTTTTGTATAGTCTTGGATGGCACATTCAAGTTCACCACTATTTTCATAAGCAACGCCGCGATTGCAATAGGCTTCGGCAAGTTCAGGATTTAGGCGTATCGCTTTGTTAAAGTCCTTAATAGCGAGACTTGTTATCCCTTTCATAACGTAAGCGTTTCCACGATTATTATAGGCATACGCCAAATTAGGCTGGAATTCTATTGCCTTACTCGTGTCCTCAAGTGCTTTATCAATATCACCTTTATCTTTGTAAACCGAGCTGCGATTGTTATACGCCTTGGCAAAATCGGGTCTGAGTTCTATTGCTTTGTCGAAGTCTCGAAGGGCTTGGTCTACTTGATTCATCTGATGGTATGTCAAGCCACGACCGTTATAGGCATCGGCGAAATTTGGTTTAATTTTTATCGCCTTTCTGAAGTCCTGAAGGGCACGCGCAAATTCACTTTTTTTGCTGTAGGCGATCCCGCGATCACAATAGGCATCAGCATTATCGGGCCTGAGTTGTATTAGTTTATTATAGTCTTTGATGGCAGATTCAAAATCACCTTTGATGCGATAAGCGTAGCCGCGTATACTATAGATAGGGGCGTAATCGGGTTTCAGTTCTATTGCCCTACTGTATTCTTCAATGGCTTCGTCGTATTTTCTCGCGAACAGCCTCTGGTTCCCGCGTCGCGAATGTTTGGAAAAAAGGTCGTCCCTATCAGTTAATTTGTTGTTCATAACAGTGTCCCTCAGGAGTCAAGTGCGTCAACTGATAAGTTATAAGGTTGTGTAGCATTATTTCTTTCAAAAAAACCGAGTAAGTCGGAAAATAAGGTTTTTTCCGAGATTCCCATTTTTTCTAACGCCGTTTTGATATCTGCTTTGTCACCGCTACGGATTGTAATTTCTTGTGTGATCATTTCTGTATCTATTTCCGGTAAGCCGAATAGGAACACCGATTGCTGCATAATCAACCGTTGGGTTTCCACTATTTGACTGTCCAGCGTCGGAGACCATAGATACCAATCTTCTTGATCAATCGGAAAAAATACTGCCAAATCCTGTTGAAGCTGTTCAATAGTTGTTATCTCTTCAATTTTCTCACTATTGTTTTCCAGCACAATAACCTTGCCATTTATGTTCTCACTAGTGCACGCGAACCAGAGAGCGACTAACGGAGCAAAGGTAAAATCAATTAGGCCTGTAGCAACACGATTATGCTGTAAATGCGCCATGCACTCTAAAGCGGACAGGTCTCTATATGTAGATGGATACCTCAGTTTAATCTCATCAATAATTTCAAGGAGATAATTTTGGTACAAATCGCGCAACGGATAAGGCAGAAGATCGTCTTCCCGTCCCAAATCCTCGGAACTGCTTACCAAGCGACGATAGGCACTACTAGTTATACGCCATGTCTCGTTTTCCTGACCACGATAGAGGTAGCTTTTTTCGGGATCGGTTATCGTGTCTATTTGGTTGATGTAGTCTGCTAAACTGGATATTTCTACCGGTGTGTTCATGCGATATTTCTTGATTCTATGTTCCTTCAACCACAATCCTTAATCAGATTATACAATTTAGGGGTGTGTTTGTCAATTGCTATTTTATACGAATCGCAGATTACCACGGACTGAATAGATTACGCGGATTTTAAGAGTGTTTCTGTTTGTAGTTGCGCAATTCGTTGCGCCTTTTCTGAATCGCGGATGACGCGGATTTTGTTCTTTGTGCATCCAAAATTTACTTTCACGAAACAAGATCAATGGTTGATTACGCGGCTTGAACGGAATAAGCATTGGAGGGCTGCATTGTGGGTTCGTCTGAATCGCGGATTTTCGCGGAGGACACGGAGGACGCGGATTAAAAACAGCGGGATGTGCTATCTACCAGCCTGCTGAGCAGCTTTTTCTATCCAACTGCCAAGGTTGTCACGCCCATTGTCATTGACCCAATCGTAATATGAGCAACAAGGATAAACCAAATTAGTGTTGGTGGTAGGTGTAAGGTTAAATGGGGGTTGCCTGAAAGGGCTTGCTCCCTTAGTAGATGTCCAACCGTGCCTATCTTTTACATTATGGATATACACACCAAGCAACCCATTTCCCTTTTCAATGCTTTGCTCAATTTCGTATTTTACCCATCTGCTATTAGCAGTTTGACTGCCAATCAAGACACAAGTCACAGATGTACCATCCATCTGCTTACCTATCCATCGTTTGATGGCAAGATCAGTATTTCTTTTCAGCGTTTCAATTTGGGCACTGTCAACAAAACCCGCTGCAGTATAACTTCCCTTTGCGACCCAACTGTGTCGGACTTGGTTGACGCGCCAGACATCATCCCAATCAAAACTAAAAAATACGTGTCGCATACTACCTCCAAAATTTAACAGAAATAAGTTATTATAAATACAACAATGGTAAAGATTGCCTCTACACCATAAAAAATACCAAGTACAATTGAAGAAAAAATGGATCTCCACCTACAGTTCGATTTGTTCGTGTGCTTGTTAATATCCATCTCAAAGTTAGTATCAGATTGATTTCTGACCTCATCATATATGTGTCGAAGCAACCGCTCCTGTCTGATAAAGTATCCATCAAGTAACCAAAATCCTATGATGGGAAAAATAAGTGCTAGGATCAAAAATGGACTTGGTAGATCAGTTCTCGTAATTAGAACCTTTGCTGCAACAAGGATTGTCATACTCCAGCCTTTTAACTGAAAACTGTTCCTTCCGATACGGTCTATAACAGACTGGGTCATTTCCAAATGCTTCGCGATTCTCTCCGCGTTATTCATCAATTTACCGTCCTTCGTCAAGGGCAGGTATATCCGATTATAGCTTAATCTTTCACTATTTTTGTGATGTCATAATCATCTTTGTTATCTCTTATTTCTTCCGCTGTATCAAGGTATTTATCCGTATCCCCGATAAAATCGCACCATTTAACTGAATAAATATAAGAAGAATGACCTTCGTATACAGTCTGGGGTAGATGTTTAGGGCAATCACTATATGTTGGTTCCTTGATATTAAACATATTATCGCGTAGTATCTGAAACAGTGTACTCGTGTGTAGGATTCTGCAATTGCAGGCAGAGCATGTGTCATCTTCAAGAAAATAACTATATGATGAATCTTCGTCCGGTAAGACGACTGCTAACATACCATTGGTTTGGCTTGTCCGATCATTCCGTGTGATTTCTTTCAAAGAATATGATATTTCCCAAGGAATCCATTGGTCAGACTCATTTTCAGATTCGTCTTTCATATTTGGTGAAATTAGGACAAGCGTTAAACTACTATCGTATATTTTATCTTTCAGATGTGTTTCAATCGTTTCATCTTTGAATTCACTTAAATCTTCATCACCTTCCCCTTTATAGATTTCATCATCTTCAAATAGTTCAATTAGTTCATCAACGTAAGCACGGGCAGTTGTTTCACCGTTAAGGTTTTCAACGCTATCATCAGAATGTTTATAGGAAACAAAAATTTTTCTAGCCATTTTAGAGTCCCTCCGTATCAATATTTCTCCAATAATCTCATTTCTACTTTCCTACGAAAAGCGGACAATTACCTAAGACAGTCAACAAATTTAAAACTATAGGTGGCAAATTTGCATTGCTTTTCGCAAAACTAAATTTCACGAGTAGTACACATAGACAACAAAGCAATTTTCGTGCCAATAGAAACTACTCAAAAACAGGTATTTAAAGGGTTTTATTCACCTTTTCCTCTGCCAATTTGACTTACTCTGCCAAACTGGCAAGGTAATTATAAATAGGAGAAGTCAATGGGAGAGTATTTGTCAGAGTTGAAAGTTAGTTAGGGGAGGGAACATATCCAAAAATCCGCGATTCAGACACTCCCCTCCACAATCGCAATCTCATCTTCCGTTAAATTATACAATTCATAGACCAGTTTATCAATCTCATTTTCCAAGTCTGTGGTGTCAGCGTCTGGGTTTTCGGCTTTTGTTGCAATGATATTATTGACAAAATCGGTAATAAGGGCTTTTTGAGCGGGGTTAATGTTAGGAACACAGATTTGCTTCATAAAGATACTGAATCCACGAGAAGTTCCACTTCCCAATGTGTTCGCCAACCGTGAATAATACCACTCTACAGATTTGGAATTGAGCAAACCGCATAACCAAGTTTCCTCTGTAGGTATAAAATAACAGGTATTACTACAGTAAGAAGCAGAGGTATCTATAGTGAAACTTTGGTGTCGGTAAATATCAGGATATACGATTTTATTCTTGTCAAATTCGGAGTAGTAAGCACAAGCCCTGAGATTCCACCAATTTTCACCTTGATCGTCTCTATGGAAAAGTCCTTTACCTCTCACTGTTATTTCTCCCAATTCTATCTGTTCCCCTATAGTCTCAAGGTGTTTGTAGATTGCTGGATATCTTCTTGGAATATCCAGATCATAACCAGTTGCAAGCACGTATAATCCTGCTTGCTTGGCATGGTAGCGGTTAATATCACGTCCACGCAGAAGTGGTTTTATGATTTCTGCTGACTTTGGATCTTGATCTATAAGTTCTTCACGTTTTGCTTCGTCTATGATGAACGCTTCGTTACAACCTGTTATGATTCCACGATAGATGTTTATATTCCAGTCTTTAAGCGGTTTGCTGACATCCTCTATTTTGCGTTTCAGGTTAAGTTCAGCAGATGAGAGTATCGCCCACGGTTCACCTTTAGCGGGCATTTCTATACTTGCGCCATTATCACTCAAATATCGGGCGATGTTGTCGGTCTGTCTGTCAAAATCTGCTCCGAGAGATACGCCTACAAAAGCAGTAGGAGCATTGGATACAGTTTTTTGGAACAGCAAGATATTTGTATCCACAGTAGCATCAAACACGTCTGGTCCCATATCCAGCAGTTGAATCGGTTGGGTAAGGGTTACAAAGAAATCTCTCAACTTTTTACCGTAGCCAGCGCGCATCCATTTGTTGGAAGTAATCAAACAGGCATGTCCATTGTTTTTCAAAAGTTGGTTCGCTTTTTCATAGAACAAACAGTAAATATCGCCGGTGCGGACAAAGGTTTCAAAACCTGCGTCTTGATAAAGATTTCCAAGTCTCCCATTCTCTTTTTGCAATTGGACATAAGGCGGATTTCCAAGTACCAGATCAACCCCGTCCCTGATGCCAAACATCCGCTCCGGTTCAAACCAATCTGTCTTTGCATTCTGGTCGTATGGTTTCCAGCGAACAATTTTGCGAGCATTTTCAAATTCGGCATCAAATTCCTGCTTACGCGTTTTAAAGGTTTTCTGTTCCTTTTCCCGCAACTGTTCACGCAGTTCAGCGGTGGGAAGTTGGTTCACTTTTTGATCTATTTCTCGTTGTCGGCTCTCTATCCATTCTGTTCGCTGCCGCTCCAATTCTTTCTCCAATTGTTTGCGGCACTTCTCCTCCTGCTCTTCAAGTTTACGTTTTTGTGTTCGATTATTTGCAAGAAAAAACTTTTCACGAATTCCGTCAATCTCTTTTAGCAATTGCTGTACGGTATCATCTTGGAACAATCCCCTTGTTTCGGATAAATCTATGCCTATCAGTGTATCCGCTGCGACAAAACGCGTCTCTAAATTCGGTAAGGGTTTAATACCGAAATTCTCTGCGTTCTGCTCGGGTTCCTGCTCAATTGCGAGGGATATGAAAAAGCGGAGTTTGGCGATCTGGCATGCTACGGGTTGGATGTCTACACCGAAGATGCTGTTTTGGATGAGGTATAACTTGCGCCCGAAGTCTGAATCTCGGTAACGCTTGAAAGTTTCGTCAATTTCAACGAGTTCTTCACGGCGTGCTTCGTCGTCTTGTGTATCAAAGGCGATTTCTGTGCGTTGGACGGCGCGTTCCTTCTGTAATTGTTCCCATCGGGTGTTATCTGGATCAAGTCGCCGGAGTGCAAGCGTGAGTTTGTGGAGCATCCCCATCGGGAATGCGCCGGAACCTACTGCCGGATCCAGTATTTTCAGTTCAGAAATTGCTCGGACGATGCCATCTGTCTCGGCATCGTCAAACCATTCGTTGGCATCGTCGAAGGCTTGGGCATAGTCGAGGAGATAGTGTAAGCGTTCATCCCACAGTTTGGTGTCGTCATCGGTTGGGTCGCATTTCTGGGATAACGTGGCGACTAAGGCTTCTTCTACCATGTAGTCAACGATAGCGCGTGGGGTATAGTAGGAGCCTGTCTGTTTTCGCACCGTCGCACCGGTTTCAGGGTTATAGGCGGCGAGTAGATTTTCAAACACTCTGCCGAGCAGTTCGGGGTCCAACGCCACTTCTTGCTCTATCGGTGTGTTTTCCTCGACGGTGAATTTGTAGTGTTCAAGTAGGGGGATGAGTCCTTGTTGTGTGTCAAAAAAGAGGTGGTTGGGGATGGATAACTTGTGGTACTGATTATCGGAGAAACAATCTATCCGATAACTCTCTTTGCCCGTCGCTTCCCAGCTATCCAAGCAATCGAACAGTCCGCCGTTGATGAAGGGTGTTTTGCCGAAAATCTCTAACAGTTTATCGGGGTCGCGCATCTGATCTTTATAGCGATAGCGTGAGAAATCCCGATTTGTGGCGTAGCCAACGGTGCTGAACTTTCGCTTGTCTATTTCGGTGTTCAGCGTGGCGAAAAAGAGGTTTTGTAACACGGCGCGATAGTAGGCATCACCGTTGTCGAAATCATTCTCTGCCAATAGGTCTTGGATTTGTGCTTTGTTGAACAATTCATCTGCTACCAGTCCATTTTCCTTGATAAACCAGATAAAGAGTAGACGCGTGATTAAGCGTATGACATGCTCTTCCGGTTGTAAAGTGCGGTTTTCGTCTGTTGGGAACATTGCTGTCTCTATTGCCCATTCATACCACGCGAACAGTTTTTTATAGAACTGTTTGTTGAGTTCCTCGGTGTCCAGTTTGGCGAGCCACGCTGATAGTAGACCGTCGAAGTTTTTCGTTTTTTTGTTGGCATCCATATAGTTTACGCGATCTTCAAATGAGAGTTCAGACAGAATGTCAAGATGTGCGCGGTGGGGATTATCCAAGCGAATGTCCTTGATGAGTGTAACCTGTCCTAAAACATCACGATCCCCTTCAGTTTTGTGGGGACGGCGATCGGTAAACCCTATAGTTAGACGGTTGGCAACGCGGAATAGTCCGACAGTCGGCGCGCCCAGTCTCTTGTTGATTTCTCGTGTGAATTCGGCGTATTTGGTTCGGGAATAGTTGTTGTTTTTTAGTTCGACTGCAGAGAAAAGGAAGCTGTCTGTATTTCCCTTGTCGAAACCATCTGACTCGAAAAGTGTCTGCTGAATGTCATCCGCGATTTCGTGGCTTGTAAACTGGAACACGATTTGCACGGATTCGGCGTTTTTGCGGAATTCTTGTTCGGTTCTGGTGTTCGGGTTCAGCGATGGGAATTCTTCAAGAAAGTCGTGGACGGTGCCGGAGAGTTCAAGCGTGCGTTCGCTTCGGTAGCCTATTGTTGCCAAGAGTTCTTTTGATTTTTCTAAAAGATCGCCGGTTGACATTGCTGCGAGCGCAGATTTGATTGCTTCCTTGTTCATTATGCTGTATTCCTACAAAAAATGGGGTGGCAGTGTGCCAACCCCTGTTATTTTTAATTGTTTAGAGATAGGTTCTAACGATTCGCGCTGCCCTATTCACGCGTACCCCTCCTTTCTGTCTTGAAACGTGATGTTAATCAAGGTTATGATTTGGGTTTACGGCATCTAAGGGGGCATCTGCAGATCCGTCAGTTGCGACTGTAATCGGGACAGTTTCTAAAGACGCAAGTGAAGGATGGCATCCCAAAGCACTGAGTACGGTTCTAAGTGTGTCAATCTTTGGTGTTCTCGTGCTATCTAACACTTCCGATAGGAGGCGTGGTTCAATGTCTATTTTCTTAACGAGTTCAGAAATTCCGCCCTGTGCTTCAACGACATACTGAAGTGCCAACTGAATTATGGCGAGATTCTCGTGGGCCTGATATTCTTCTATGACTGCATCGAGATAACCGCTCACATCATCCTGTTCTTTAAGTTGTTCTACAAGGAATGCATGCCATGTTCCATAAATTTTCATTGTTTATGCCTCTCTTTTGAAATATGATACCATGCCTCAAGATAAAAAGTCAAGATTGTCGTGTTGTGATGACAGGGCGATTTAGTTTTCGGCTCGGATATTGGTTTTGGTTGACAGATGTTAACCTTTCGACGCAAGATCGCGAGCGCAGCTCGCTCCTACAGAAGAAAATATAGACACATATAAGGTGAATTTTTAAAACTAAATAGTCCTTGTTGTGATGATTAGCCATGTAACGAGTTCAAAATCGCTGGAGTCTCTGGGAGCTTCGGATGCGGCTGGTAGTTTGAAACCGCGCGTGCCGCTTCTGCCCAAATTTTTAGCCTGCGTCTTTTGATGCGACCGTGTGACGTGCGCAATGACGGCGTTCAGGAGTTTGTTGTAATCTTCCATGTTCTCACCGTGTTGGGTTTCTTGATCGAATTGGAGGCAGAATTCTGACAACACATCGTCCTTGCCAATAGCGGACGCTTCAAACAGATCTAACACCTGTTTGGTGTTTGCACAGCCATAACGGATGTCGCCATTTTTGCGGATGTAGACTGTGTAATATGGATAGACAGGACTCGGTGTCTTTTTCTCCTTATCTGTGATGATGTTGCGTTGTCGGAGAAAGAAGATGACACCGGTTTCTGTGGGATTGTTTTCGTTGAAGGTGACGGCATACGCGCCTTTCGGTGTGGCTTCTAATTCATCTCTTTTTCTTTCGAGATACTTTAGCAATTGCGCAAAGAAATAATCAAGTGTAAAGTCGCTGATGACAATACCATCAGAGAGGTCGTCGAGGTCCAGGACATCTTGGCGAAGCTGCTCCAATTGCGCGTCCCGAAAATTGAGTTCCATCTGTGCCTGTTCATAGGTGAATTCATTCAACGGATCGTCATCGCCGCTTGCGGCTGCATCGGCGAGTGCCATACGGGATGCGACGCGACTTTGTAAACGGAGATAGACTTCCATATCTTCGGTGGGCCAGTAGTTAATCATCTTTATTGTAGCATTGCGGCTGCCGATTCGGTCGATACGACCAAAGCGTTGGATGATACGGACGGGGTTCCAGTGGATATCATAGTTCAGCATGGTATCACAATCCTGGAGATTTTGCCCTTCTGAGATGCAGTCCGTGGCAATGAGTAAGTCTATTTCGTCAGATGCGTTATCTATATTAGTCCGTGCTTTTGGTGCGAAATTGTTTAAGATGACGTTGAAGTTATTTTGTCCACAGGCGGTTTGTGTCAGGTCCCCGGAAACCATTGCCATGTTCAGTTTTAATTCATCGGCAAGGTCTGATAGTTTTTCATAGAGATAGACTGCCGTATCTTTGAAGGTTGTGAAAACCAGCAGCTTGCGATTAATTTTTCCGTCTTTGTCGGTTGTGGGGTTTTGTACCTTCTTCTGAATATGTGCTTTAATTGCCTTGAGTTTACCGTCCCTTTCCGGTGTGATAGCTTTAACGTTATCCGATGCAGCGGTTAAGGTCTCTTTGTCCTTGATAAGGTCATTCTTCCAGCGGGTACAATCCAATTCGCGGAGGTGATAGGGGTTGCGCGCTCGGTTGATCAAAAACTCTTCATCGTCTTCATCGTCGTCGGGCAAAACATCGGCTTGTGCGTTCTGCATATTCGGGTTTTGTTGGTATCGGTGAATCTTCTCCAGCATATCGTCGATTTTGCCGATGGTGCGTTGAAGTGTTTCCGACAGTGAGTGAGCGGAACTCTCGAGACGTTTCAGAAAATTGGTCTGCATCATGCCGATAAGGAATCGTTCACGGTCTGCTTGGTTGAAACGGAATCTCTGCTTTTCGTTTGCGAGTCGCTGTTTTGCTGCCTCACTGATGACGTAACTGGAAGGTCTATAGATGGCTAACTCGAATTCACCGATCTGGTCTGCCAGTGCCTTATAGGAGAGTTCACCCGTCAAATCTGTTGGAGGATGGCAATTTTCGGGTTTCTGTGGTGTCGGAAACTCGCCGATGCGTGTCATCTCTTCAGCGTAGAATGTCTTAATATGCCGTCGGGAGCGAGCAATAGAGACACCACCAAGCAGTTGAAAGAAATCGGCACCGAGTGCCTCCAGCAACTTCGTTTTCTCTCTTTGACCGTTCTCGCCGCTATCTTCTTCCCATTTCTTGAATTCTTTTTGCGCTTGGCGCAGCAGTGAACCAATATTACTGATCCCGAGACTATCGCTGAAGATATCCTCACGCTTTTCAGTCATAAGATAGATTTGGTTGCGGAGGTCAATGAGTGATGTATTCACGGGTGTCGCTGACAGCATCAACACTTTTGTTTTCGTGCCTTCCTTGATAACTTCTTCCAAGAGCCGTGTGTAGCGACTGTGTCGGATAAATTTACCGTCTGAGTCACGGACGGGTTTTGTATCATTTCGGAAGTTGTGGGATTCGTCAATCACAATCAGGTCAAAATTATGCCAGTTGAAATTTTCCAAATTAATACTGTTAGATTCGCCGGTGTAGCGGGAAAGGTCGGTATGCGATAGCAGCGTATAACCGAACTTGTCATCGAGGAAGGGATTGGTGTCTTGCGAGTTGTAGACGGGGTAGAGTGACCAATTGCCATGCAGTTTTTTCGGACATAGCACAAGGACACGTTGGTTTCGTAACTCAAAGAATTTTATCACTGCCAGTGCTGTGTAGGTTTTTCCTAACCCCACACTGTCTGCCAAGATGCAGCCGTTGTGACGCAACAGACGTGCGATTACGCTTTTTACGCCCTCTTTCTGAAATTCGTACAGCGTTTCCCAGACTTTAGTATCATACAGATGTGTATCTTCAAGGGTTTGGTCGTTGGTTTTTCGGGTTTCGATCTCGTCCCGGAAGAGTTCGTAGAGGGTTTTGTAATAGATGAGTTCCGGTGCGTGATCTTTCCCTATCTGTTCTAACTTGGCAATCACTTTTTTCTTGACATCTTCAACGAGTTTATCGTTATCCCAAATTTCGTCGAACCACGCTTTCAGGTCACGGCGATCTCGGTCGCTATCCACCTCAAGGTTGAGTTCAATGTTGCTGCTCTCATGAATCAAGCCTAAGCCGCGCATTGTAAAATTGGAGCTGCCCATAATCGCCTTTTCAACACCGTCGTTGGCGATATGATACATTTTCCCGTGCAGGAGATTTGATTTTCGTGTTGAACGGATTTCAACCTTTTCTTTTATCCATTCGGCGCAAGCTTTGGCAATCGGTTTCTGCTGAAGTTGTTTATGAAGTTCTAAACCTGTATCCGTAATACTAAAGGCTTTTTTCTCAGTGTTGGTGGGATCAAGGCTTTTGATGAAATCCGGATCACCGAACAAAAAACGGAGTTCTTTTATCTCGTTTAATGGTTTCTGGAGTGCTTCAAAGGCGTTGATAGTAAAGTATGCGGATACAATGGAGAGTGCTGAGCCGTTTTTGATTTCTTGCTCTAAAAACTCGTAGACTTTTCCTCGGCTGAGGTTGTCCCGGATACCAGATTTAAGGGATGCGTTTTTATTTGACATACAAAATCATTCCTGTGGTGCTCTAAAACACTAATTAACCCAACTTGCTACCTTTATGATTTTAGACGCACGCACACCGTTTTTCAGTGAAAAGCGGTCATTTTTGCGAAAACTTGGCGTGTTTCCTACCATTTTCGGCGCAAAGAGCCACAGGCTAACAGCCTATGCTACAAAGTGGCAACTTGGGTTGCTTCGGATTTTATGCAAGATATTTTCTAACTTGTTTTTAGTATAGTATAATTATACTATGGTTTTATGCGGGTGTCAAATTTTTTTAGAGGATAAGCAGGGCGATTCAGTTTTCGGTTTTTCAAGCACTTTGCTGGGAAGATCGCGAGCAAAACTCGCGCCTACAATCGGGAGGTGACAAGATTTTGCGTAAAACATGGATTTGTGGTATACTATTGCAGAACCGAAAGCATTTTGCTATTTGCAGAGAACTTGGAGGAAATTGCATGCATACACCACCAGAAAGAAAGTGGGATGGGACGGTTGTCCGCTATCCGGATCCGGCGATTGAGGTAATAGACTCTCGTTTTGGCAAGTATAAGATTGGCAACTCCGTCGTTGAACGGTTGTGGACAGGGTCGCGCTGGGCAGAGGGCCCCGTCTGGTTCGGCGATGGCGGATACTTACTCTGGAGCGATATTCCAAATAACCGGATACTGAAATGGGAGGAATCTACCGGTCAGGTAAGCACCTATCGAAAACCGTCAAACTATAGCAATGGACATACCCGCGATCGGCAAGGCAGACTTATTAGTTGTGAACACGGCGCACGGCGTGTCACACGCACAGAATACGACGGAACGATTACTGTGCTAATGGATAGTTTTGATGGCAAGCCACTCAATGCCCCAAATGACGTAGCAGTTCACCCAGATGGTGGCATCTGGTTTACGGATCCGGGGTACGGTATCATGCTCAACTACGAAGGGCATATAGCGGAATTTGAATTGCCGACTTGTGTTTATCGCCTCAATCCGGATACTGGGGAAGCAACTGTTGCAACGGCTGAACTCGAAAAACCGAACGGTATCTGCTTTTCTCCAGACTATGATAAACTCTATATCGTTGACACCGGTGTTACACACCAAGAAGGAACCCCGCGGTATATCTATGTCTATGATGTTATAGATGGTGAACGATTGGGCGAGCAAGCGGTGTTCTGTGATATGGCACCCGGTATTGCCGACGGTATCCGATGTGATGTTGATGGAAATCTGTGGGCGAGTGCTGGATGGGTTGGTGACGGCTACGACGGCGTGCATACCTTTGCATCAGATGGAACGCTTATCGGGAAAATCCACCTTCCTGAAATCTGTGCGAACCTCTGCTTCGGCGGCGTGAAACGGAACAGGCTGTTTATGATGGGTAGTCAATCGCTCTACTCGGTGTATGTCGAAGCACAAGGTGTGCCGCTTTTTTAATCGGGGTTATTTATACCCCAACTTGCTACCTTTATGATTTTAGGCGCACGCACACCATTTTTCAGTGAAAAGCGGTCATTTTTGCGAAAACTTGGCGTGTTTCCTGCCATTTTCGGCGCGAAAGTCCACAAGGAACCAACGGTTTCCTATGCTACAAAGTGGCAACTTGGGTTATTTATAGTAAAACCTATAATTAATTGAGCACTCTCAAACAGTCTGAATCCCTATAACAGGCATTCAGACTGGCACAAACTAACAGTTTATGCTACAAAAAAATCGTGAGCACAGCTCGACCCTACAGAAGAGACCCTTTGAAAAGTGGTGGTGTTGATGCGTACTTTAGAACATATTGACTGCCCTATATGTGAACAGGATGCGACGGAACTGCTTTTTGATAAAGATTCCTTGTCGGTGGTTATCTGCAAGCGGTGCCAGTTACGTTATGTGAATCCGAGAATTAGCCGTCAGACGCTTGAGGCGGCGTATACCGAGTCCTATTATCCACCTGATAAAGTGGAACGCATCGAGACGGATAGCATGGAGTGGTTGCAGATGACTGAACGCCTCACAGAATTGGAGAAACAACACCGAAGCAAAGGACGACTGTTAGATGTAGGCTGCGGGATTGGTACTTTTCTCTCACTCGCTCGCGAACACGGATGGGACCCGCAAGGCATTGATCCTTCCAAGAGTGGAAGCGCATTTGCGCAAGAGAAGTATAAACTTGATGTCCAATGCGCGGATATTTTTGAAGCAGACTTCCCGTCTGCGTCCTTTGACGCGATTGTGCTTTATCATGTGTTAGAACATATTTCCGAATTAAATCCGTTCCTTAGTGAGTTACGTCGCGTTTTGAAACCGGGAACAGGCACCTTAGTTATTGAAGTGCCGAATGGTGAGAGTCTACAGAGTCGGCTTCAGAAAGCGGATTGGCCTTACGTCCATCCGCACGACCATCTCTATTATTTTTCAGCACATTCTTTGCCGAAGTTGCTGCGGAAGCACGGGTTTCATAACGTTACGTTGGGTAGACCGAAGCGCGTTAGCCCAATAACAAGTCTCCGTTTCGCGCTTCGCCAAGCAGCGACTGCCGCGTTAGTTCGGTTTCACTTAGGCACAGTGATTCGGGTGTATGCGAGTTAATGTGTGTCTCATAAGCTATTTGCCAGAACCCCCTAAATCCCCCTTATCAGGGACTTTAAGAAGGAATGCATAATGTTCCTTATGATGAGGGTTTTTGGTAAGAGAACGTCTGGATGACATCGTTCATGAGGAGACGTTGTGCAATAGTCTCAACAACTTCAGCGTTTAAGGCACCGGTTAGCCAGTACTTATGTCCGGTACGGATGGTGGTGACACCGGTGATGCCTAAATCGTTGATACCTTTGACAGTGCTATCGCCAACTGCATCGGTAACGCCGGGTTTGAATTGTACTTCAAGCGTCCAACTTTTTGCAGCGTCATTTTGCGTAGCAAAGGTGTATGTCTGTGTAATCGGATCGGCGAGGAGCTCTGAACCGATTCGGTCAATACTTTGTGTGTCAAGAGTGCCTTCAATCCAGTAGACTGTGGCGGTACGGACGGAATCAACATCACTGATACCGAGGTCAGCAATATCTTCAAGGATGCCTTGCCCAACGGTATCGGGGACTTCAGGTTTATAGGAGACTTCAACTTTCCAATTATCCATAAAATAGAAATTCCTTTGTCTATATTAACACGCTTTTCTCAATTGTATAAAAAGTTGAGATAAAGTCAAATTGAAATTACGTTTTCATAAGAAAAAAGTAGCTGATTTGAAATGGACAGAACATTATGTCATTAAATATATTAGTTTTCGGGGCACATCCCGATGATTGTGATATTAAAGCAGGTGGTGTCGCGGCGCGGTATGTGCAACAAGGACATCGCGTTAAGTTTGTCTCTGTTACAAACGGTGATGCTGGACACCACGAAATGGGTGGCGGTTCTTTGGCACAGCGACGTTATGCAGAAACACAAGCCGCAGCCGAAGTTATCGGTATTGAATATGAACTTTTAGACAATCACGATGGTGAACTGATGCCGACGTTAGAAAACCGGTATCAGATTATCCGCACGATTCGCGAGTTCCATCCGGATTTGATTATGACCCACCGTCCCAACGATTACCATCCGGATCATCGGTATACGTCAATTTTGGTGCAAGATGCGGCGTATATGGTTACGGTCCCGAATATCTGCGCGCTTACGCCCCATCTGGAGAAAAATCCTGTTATCGTCTATTTGAGTGATGGTTTCATGAAGCCCTACCCGTTCACGCCGGATGTGGTTGTCGGTATTGACGCTGTCGTTGAGCAAAAGATTGACATGCTCCACTGCCACGTATCGCAGTTCTATGAATGGCTTCCCTATAACAGTGGCACGTTGGCTGCTGTCCCTTCAGATACTTCGGCGCGACGGACATGGCTCGCTGAACGGCTTTTAAATCGGTTCAGTGCTACAGCCGAAAAGTATCGCGACTTGCTCATAACACTCTACGGCGAGGCATCAGGCACACACATCCAATATGCTGAGGCATTTGAAGGATGCGAATATGGGACCTCGCTAACAACAGAAAATATACCGACCCTTTTCCCATTTTTTGAATAAGGAGTTTTGTCTTAAATACATGCCAACAGAACAAGCCAGTGCCAAGACGCTTATGTATATTGTCTGCGTTATCGGTCTTATCTTTGCGATTGTTATGGTGATCCTCTTTTTTAACGCTGCACCTGCGCGTTCCAATATTGAGGTGCATCGCGCTTCAAACGAAGATGCGGAGTGTTTGAAATGCCATCTAAGAGGCGATGAAAAATCGCCGACGATGCCGCATCTGAATCTCGGTAGGTGCAACCTCTGCCATGGGTTATCGAAGGAGGAGAAACAAGAGTAAGTGATTGGTAGTCTGTGATTTAATTTTAAATCCTTCTTTATAATCCGGTGCGGTTTCAAATCGCAGCATAGGTGTCAATTTAGGGAGTTTTCGCTGTATCTTATAGGAGCATCCCTACAAATGCTGCAGAAACACCCTATCAAAAACCTCCTCTGGGGCTTAGGTGTGTGAGGTCCCGTTTTTCTACACAGATACTGAAGAAACACCCAAGCAAATAAACCCTACGGAATTCAAGAGGTTTTTTGAAGTATTCAAGGGTTCCGCAGAGTATCCGGTTCGGTTGGGAAACCGAACCTACCGGACCTGGGGAACCGGATGGTTATTTTTCTAAAATTGACGCTTATGGTGCGGTTTGAGATCGGAGTCTCGCTTTAATTCCTACCCAAGTGATATTGTCTTCTGCTTCGCTTATGACCTGAAGACATTCAAACTGATTTGCCCCTAAAACCGATTCAACTTGTGCGAGTTCAGTCTCCAAAATACCAGAAAAGATGACAATCCCCGCAGGATGTAGCCGCGATGGACACTCCGGAATAATCGGTAGAATCGCCTTGGTCAGAATGTTTCCGACGATGAGATGGTATTTTCTTTCTACATCTTTGAGTCCATCGCCTTGAGATAAGCACACGTGCGGTGTCACAGTATTTGTTTGGAAATTTGCTGCTGCGATAGGTATTGCTGTCGGATCAAGTTCAATAGCGTCAACCCGTTTCGCGCCTAACTTGACAGCAGCGATGGTTAATATCCCGGAACCGGTCCCGATGTCTGCAATGTGGTAATACGGTTCAATGGTGTGTTCTAACAGTTCAAGGGAAAGTCGGGTGGTCGGATGATAGCCTGTGCCAAACGCCATGCCGGGGTCGAGTTGAATCAAGATGTCTGTTTCATTGTGAGGGGTATCGTGCCATGTCGGTGTGATAAGCATCCGTTTTCCGACCCGTTGCGGTGGGAAAGCGGCTTTCCACGCTTCTTCCCATTTTTCAGATTTGACGTGTTGTAAATCGATAGTTGCCGGGCCCGGGTGGATGTTCCAGGTTGGAAGTTCCGCGAGGAAATCTCGGAGTTTTTGCATTCGCGCGCCAACCCTATCATCTAAAGGATAATAGGCGATGATATCTACTTCAGTGTCAGCGTTTTCCTTGAACTCAACGCCAACCGCGTTCATCTCAAAGAGAGAGTTCGAGACCGCCTCGGATGCCTCTTGAGAAGTGGTTACAGTAATTCTTGCCCAGTCCATTTTTCACGTACCCCTCAAAAACTGAGCGATCCGTTCTATTCGGGTTCTTCGTCTTCATGACGCCCAAGCAGTTTATCCCAAAATCCACCGTGTTCGTGCTGAAAGGATTCACCGCGTAACTTCGCAAATTCTTCTAACTTCCTACGCTGCTCACTGTTGAGATTTTTTGGGGTTTCAATTTCTACTTCGACCACCAGATCACCTGAATAGGAGCGTTTATAATGTGGGATGCCTTTGTTGGGAATACGTAGTTGTGCCCCGTACTGTGTCCCCGGTGGGATATGCAACTCTTCGCGTCCATCAATACCTTCAACATCAATTTTCCCACCGAGCGTGGCTTGGACGAACGAAATTTTGGCGGATGTAATGAGGTCGTTTCGGTCGCGTTCAAAGCGTTCGTGCGGAGCAACGTTGATGACAACAAATAGGTCGCCGGGGGGTGCGCCGTTGGCACCCACCTCGCCTTCACCGCGCAATTGGTATTTAAAACCGCTATCAACCCCTTTGTCAATATTGAGTTTAATATCGCGCGTATTTCGGACAAGTCCTTGCCCCCTGCAAGCTGGACAGGGTTCTTGAATGATTTCACCTTCGCCACGACACTGTGAACAGGTACGGGACATAGTAAAGAAGCCTTGCGATTGACTGATTTGCCCTCTGCCGTGGCATTGCGGACAGGTTATGGCTCGTGTTCCCTTCTTCGCCCCGCTGCCATCGCACTCCGTGCAGTTTTCAACACGTGGCACCTGAAGCGTGACCTGCTTACCATGAATGACATCTTCGAGTGTTACCCCAAGGTTATATTGTAAACTGCGTCCACGTTTCGGGGTGCGTTGCCTGCCACCGAGTCCACCGAAGAGGTCGCCAAAAACATCGCCGAAAATATCATCCAAATTCACACCGACGCCACCAAAATCGGTTCCCATACCTTCGAGTCCAGCATGACCGAATCTATCGTACTGCTGCCGTTTCTCAGCATCACGGAGGACTTCATAAGCCTCTGTTGCTTCCTTGAATTTATCTTCGGCTTCTTTGTTGTCAGGATTTTTATCTGGGTGAAATTGGATGGCGAGTTTACGATAAGCCTTTTTTATGTCGTCCTCGTCAGCATCTCGATTGACATCCAAAACCTCATAGTAGTCGCGTTTTTGCATCATAACTATCCTTCCTATGCTCTATTCGGCAGCGTCAGTTTCATGCGTATCGTCCGCGGTTTCGTTCGATGTTTCTTCTTCTTTAGCCGGTCCCTGTGAAACGACTACTTGTGAGGCGCGTAGCACACGGGTATGTAACATATAACCGCCCCGGAACTCTTCAATCACTTTCCCCTCGGGCACATCATCTGATGGGGTAACAAGGAGTGCCTCGTGCTGATTTGGATCAAATGTTTCACCAACGGCTACGATTGGCACTAATCCGTGGATTTTGAGTGCATCCAGCAACTGTTTGTGAACCAGTTGCACCCCCTCATTAAAGGTTGTGAACGCCGGTGAGACAGTGTTTTCTTGAACTTTCTCAGTCACGCTTTTAATTGCGGCATCCAAGCTATCCAACACCGGGACCATCCCCTCAAGTATCCCTTCGTTCGCGAACTTAAGTTGCCGCTGATAATCGGTTTGTAAGCGTTTTTTGGTATTCTCAGCTTCTGCCGCTGTCCGTAGCAGCCGATCACGTTCGCCTTTGTATTCTTCATGAACTGCTTGTACGGCTGCTTCTACCTCTTTATCAATTTCTGCACGCAATAGTTCTTCGCGCTCCGTTTCGTATTGATCCCGAACGCGTTGGACAATTGCCTCTACCTCTTTCTTTACCTCCGATGTAAGATTGGTAGCAGTCTCTTCAACAGGAGAAATACGTTCTTCGATTTCTTGTTTGACTTCCGACTTGATCGTATCAAGAGCCACCTCCGCGATTTCTCGCATGCGCGTGACAAGCGTTTTTTCTTTAGTCTCTTTATTGTCGGTGGAATCGTTATCTGAAGCCTCTTCCACTTCCGCCTTTATGTGTATCTCTTTAACTTCAGCCATTATGACTTCCCTTTATTTTTTTGTAGTAGATTCAGTATGTGAACTTGTCACGGCACAGGCTAACGGTCTCCTATGCTACAAGTGTAAACATATTTTCGGGTTTTACTTTAAATGCGTGTTTGAAAAGCACGCGTAAAACTATATTCTAACCGTGAACAGCGTTGGCAAAATCTCTCATCAATTCAAAGGAACCATTTTCTTCAAGTACATTGCCAGTGACGATGAAATCAGCACCAGCCTCTACTTTTTTTCCAGCGATTTTCGGTGTGCGGATACCGCCACCAACGATTAATGGGATACTAATTTGGTTTTTCACTGCGGAGATCATCTCGTCTGGCACAGCATGTGCTGCGCCGCTGCCAGCCTCTAAATACACCATCTGCATGCCGAGGTATTCTGCAGCTAATGCATGCGGTCCGGCGATATCTGGCTTATCACGCGGAATAGGTGCCGTCCCGCTCATAAATTCAACAGTGGTTCGATTACCACTCTCAATAAGCATATAGCCGGTCGGGATAGGTTTAAGGGCATAGCGCAGTATCCACGGTGCTGCCTTAACTTGTTCGCCAATGAGATAGTTAGGGTTGCGTCCACTGATCAGGCTGATATAGAGAATCGCGTCTGCATGCGGCGTAAGGTGCATTGAATCACCGGGGAAAAGCACAACAGGGAGTTCTGTCTCCTGTTTAAGTGCTTTCGCAATTGGATGCAAATCGTTGGTTAAAAAACTGCCGCCTAACAAAATTGCATCTGCGCCAGCCTTCTCAATCTCCCGTGCGAGTTTAGCGCATTTAGCGACCTCACACTGCTCCGGATCGATTAAAACAAAATAGCCAGCGTTATGCTTTTTCAGTACTTCGTTAAAGTGGTCCAGAACCCAATTTGACCTCAAATGCAATGTGTCCTTTTCATTTATAGTAAAACCTATAATTAATAGGGCACTTTCAAACAGTCTGAATACCTATAACAGGCATTCAGACTGGCACAAACTAACAGTTTATGCTACAAAGATGTCCACTTATTTATAGGCTTCACCACAATCGTTAAATTTTGGCTTGCAAACTGGTATTTTTTTACGGGTTTGCGCGCAGCCGACTCTTTTAGAATTGTACCATATTTTTGGCGATTTGTCAAATGCTACGCTGTCGCGCTAACTCATAGAGAAGCACACCTGCTGCGACCCCTACATTGAGCGATGATTGTCCAGATGCCATCGGAATACGGACGAGTTCTGTGCAAGATGCTCGCGTTTCTATAGACACCCCTGTATTTTCATTGCCAACAACGATAGCGGTAGGTAGTGAGAACTTCATAGCGTAGAGATCTTTCTCAGCATTAGATGTTCCACCTAACACATTCCAACCGGAGAGACGCAGTGTCTCAATCGCGGCACCGATATCTGTAGCATGGTACAACGGCAAACGTCCAACCGCGCCCCGTGACGCGCGTACACAATTTTTATGGAACGGGCTTGCGCCTATACGACTCAGCAAGACAGCAGACACTCCGACTGCATCTGCTGTCCGTAATGTCATACCTAAATTGTCTGGGTTCGCGATGTTCTCCGCAATGAGCATTGTGCATCCCGGATTAAAGTGGAAATTAGATTTACCTGATTCTGACAAAAAGTCCCGAAAGTTAAAGTATACCGATGCGATAACTGGTGGCACGGGACGGGTTGTAGTGACTGAACCCATCACACCATCGTTAACTTGATAGCAGGAAATATTATCGGCAGATGCGCTCTTTAAAAGGCTTTGTCCTTCCGATGCTTCAAGTAGGGCAGTCGTATAAAGGATTTTCTCGATAGGCAAACCGTCTTTAACTGCTCGTTCTACCATCAGATCTCCTTCAACAACAAATTGCGAAGACTCAAGTTTCCCCTTCAAGGTGGCTAATTTACGCATATCCGCAGCAATTGCATCTTTGCGTTTAGAGATCGTCCGTTGTTCTACGACTGCCCCACTCCCTCGTTTAACACCTTGATAAAATGTGCCATCATCCGTATGAACAAACTCACCTTCTAAGACATCGTGTATTCCGTTGTCCATCCACTTTTCTGTTGGGTGGAACATTCCAGTGTATCGTCTTGGAAAAGCCAAGAGTAGTTCTCTCAAACTTCGTTCGGTTGTAGCAGTGAGGTAGACCCGATAATCGGCATCAAAGACATCCTCTGGGGTCATCAGTAAAACGCCATCAAGTTTCTGCCAACCTGCGGTAAGTACCTGATACGGACGGTGCCATTCACCTGTCTTAGAAAAGGTATGGTACGCCTGTTTAAAGCGAGAGACTTCCTCAGCATCCGAGTTTTCTCTTTCTAAGAAAGCGATGATTTTATCATAGTTTATCATAAAAACGTTCCGAGGTAGATTGCGCCGAGTCCGACAAATATATCCCACTTCATCCAGCGTTGGATGGCGGCACAACTTTCTCTGGAAGCGTCCCGCAATAAGCGAATTACCAATCCGATAAGGACTAAATCAACTCCGAGTACAACTACCAACAGATAATGCCAAGAGTACGCCCCAAATAGATAAGGGATCGGACTGAATAGAATAACCAACACCATGAAACCGATAGCAGTCTTTACAGCGAGTTTCGGGTTGAGAATCGCGAGTGTTTTCACACTGTTTTTCAAGTCGCCTTCTGTATCTTCAAGGTCTTTGATGATTTCCCGGGCCGCTGTGAACAGAAAGGCAAAGATTGCTGGAATCAGTGTCCCTTGCCCTGATTCTATAGCGACACCACCAGAGATAAAGGTTAAAGCGGTTAAACCGCTGACGACTAAGTTACCGATAAACGGTATACGTTTCAGCCAAATCGCGTAACTTGCGAGTGCGACGAATACGAGAATAGCAATCGCTGTTGCGTTTCTATTAATAAGCGTTCCCAAATAGATGCCGATGATAACAAGGATAATAGCGAAAATCAGGGCATCTACGCGCCGAATGCGTCCAGAAGGTAGTGGTCGCCGTGGACGATTAATTTGGTCAATCTTATAATCGCAATAATCGTTTATGGCGTTTCCCGCCGAAAGCATGACGAATGCGGCGATAGAAACCAACCAAAGCCGAATGTCAACAAGATTTTCGATCGTGCCTTGGTTGGCGAACATCCCGCCAAGCCACGCGGAGATAAAAGCGATAATTCCGTTAAGAGGACGCGCCAGTTCAAGATACGCGAACAGCGTTTTCATTTTTTAGATCCTTGATCGTCAGTGAGCGAGTGTATTTATGGAAATGGGCTTTCCTCCCTACCTGAAGACAGGGATAGCTAACCCGAAGATTAGATGAAAAGAGAACACTACCCGAACCGAGAGCATTTTCACATCAATTTGGCAATGGGTATCTGTTTTAGGTGGTAGGGGCGTACAGAGCAGGGAAACCCAAGTGTACCTGACAGCAGGATATGGGTGAGGTACGCGGCGTATTTTGAAAAAATGAGCAGGCTTCATAGATCAAAAATGCCGCTACGATGCGTCCTCCAATTCTTGAATTTTTGCTTCGAGTTCTTCTACGCGTTTCTGGAGTTTTGCGAATTCAGGGAGCAGGTCTGGCAGTTTTCGAGTTGCGGCGTGAATTCGTAATTCCTGTTTATGGGGTCGCGCTGGAAATCCAGAGAGATGGCTCCCGGCAGGCATATCCTTTGTAACTGCGGATTTCGCGTAAACGACGCTATCATCCCCGAGCGTCAGATGTCCTGCAGCACCGCCGTGTCCTGCGATATTGACCCGGTCTCCGAGCGTTGTACTCCCCGCGATTCCAACTTGTGCGGCGAGACAGCAGTCCTCACCGATCACAACGTTGTGTGCGATTTGGACAAGATTATCTAACTTTGTGCCACGTTTGATGAGCGTTTCAGAAAGCGTTGCTCTATCAATGGTAGTATTGGCACCAATTTCAACATCATCTTCAATAACGACAGTCCCAATCTGCGGAATTTTGTGATGTCGGTTGCTGACGGGTGCGAACCCAAAACCGTCACTCCCGATAACAGCCCCACAATGGATAATCACGCGATCGCCGATGGTTACCTCTTCTCGAATATTAACGTGCGGATAGATAAGCCCATCAGCCCCAATTTTAGTGCCTTCGCCGATATAGACGAACGGTTGAATGACGGTATCATCGCCGATCTCAACATTGTCAGCAATGTAAGTAAACGCTTGAATTGAGACGCGCTCACCGAGTTTGACGTTCTCACCTAAAATTGCTGTCTCATCAACTCCTGGAAGTGCGCGAGGGTTTTTGTCCCATGAGAACATTTCCAAAACTTTAACGAAAGCCCAGTAAGGATTATCTACCCGGATCGTCGGCTTTCCATTGCCGGATACACCGTGCCCAATAATAATAGCAGCGGCTTGGGTTGTCGCTATAGCGGCGAGATACTTCGGATTGGCAACAAAAGTAATCTGAGTCGGGAGTGCCTCTTTGATTCCAGAAACTCCTGTAATTTCAATCTCACCATCGCCAGAGAGATCTCCATTGAGGTGTTCACAAATTTCTTTGAGTTTCATAGGTACTTACCCTAATCCTTTCTCCGTGGATTTGATTCGTTTTACATTCATACTACGGAGTTGAGGCGATGCGTGTAGCGTTATTCAGGATTTTCGCCATTTTCGCCATCTTCATTCATTAAGTCGGTTAACCGCTTTGTTAGATCGTATTCTTCTTTCACATAAAGCGTGATGAGCCGTTTTTCGAGAATGATGTCATAGTTGTCGTCTTTACCGACTTTGATAATCAGGTCTTCAAGACTTTTGTAAATGGGTTCCAGCAATTCCCGCTCTTTTTCAAGGAGTGCTTGTTGACCCACTTCTCGTTCGCGTTGGTACTCCTGCTGTTTCTGGAGGATTTCGTTGTTTAAATCCGCAGTCTGTGCTTCTTCAACGAAGAGTTCCGTTTTGGTTTTCTTCTCTTGCAGGATAACGATTTCTTGGCCTATTTTTTCCAACTTTTTCTGAAGTTTTTCGCCTGCTGCTCTGAGCGTTTCGGTTGCCTTCGTGGCTGCTGCAGATCCTTTTAGGACCTCTTCTGTGTTCACGACCCCGATTTTGAAGGCTTCCTGTCCAATACTTCCAGGACTAAAGCAGAAAGCGGCGATAGAGATAATTAATATAGTTAGATGTGCTCTACAAGCACCCAACCGAAATGACTTCATAATGTAAGATCCCTTCCTTTGAGAAAGAAATTAGTAGGCTTATCTCCTTAATTTCTGGCATTTGCCGCCAACTATTTAAGTTTATAAGCTTGCCTATAAGTACCCCACTCTCGTTAGCGAGGCGTTTAGACAGATAGTGTATCTATCCGAAATTTTTCTATTCTGCTCAATATTACTACTCAAACTATTTAGAACCCGGGCCCGATCGTGAAATGGAATTTACCTGCCGGTTCCCCGCCAAGGCGATCTAAACCGTAGCCCCACCCTAACCGGGCTAACATGCCGAACATGTTGAGTCGGGCTTCAACGCCGAGGCCTTTTTTCATGTTAATTTGACTAAACGGATTTGGCACATTTTCATCCCACACTTGTCCTATATCGAAAAATAGGGCTGCTGTGAGCTGCTGTGAAACCGGAATCCGATACTCAAAGTTCGCGAAGAAGACTTTATTACCACCGTAAGGATTATAAGCTTCGGGTTTATTAGGGTCATCCGATTTCTTAGGATCAGGGTAAATTTCATAGTCTTCGTAGCCGCGAACGGTATCTACGCCGCCGAGGAAAAAGCGTTCATAAAATAAGAAGTAGGAATCAGTGCTTTTACTGACCATATAGCCAGCGCGTGCATGTACAGCAATGACATGGTTCCACCAACCGCTATAGAACCAACTGGTATCTGCGGAGTATTTCTGGAACTCATTATCTGCGCCTAAGATTCCGCCCGAGTACTCATAGGAGAGTGTATGGGATGCGCCCGCTGTCGGATCATACAAAGAGGTTCGATAGTCCCGAGTATCTCTGCCAACGGCAAAGAGAATACTCCGCGTAGAGCGGTTAATCAATTCGGCATCGGGGTTATGCGCTTCAACATGTTCATTCCGAAGCCGGACGGACAGATCAATATCATAGGCGATTGGACGCCCCAGTGTTACGGACGCGCCGCGTCGCCCCCAAACGTATCTATCGTATCGATAATTAGGATTTGCTCGGTTATATAAAGCCCCGACGGTTCCGTAATAGCGTCGGAAACGTCGATTATCGTAGATGCGTGCGTTAAGCCGGGTGGGTGTCCCAAAAACCCAAGGCGTTCCAAAACTGAGTTCGGCTGTATGATGGTCCCGCGTGCCTAATTCACCTTTCAGGTGGATCCGATAGGCGCGTCCGAGGAGATTGTTTTGTCCGACCTCAGCAGTGCCAAAGATCCCGCCTTCGCTGCCATAACCGCCGCCAAGGCTCAGCATTCCGGTTCGCGGTGTTTCAGCGATATTCACCCTTAAATCTTTTCGATTTTCTTCATCAGTATCACTCGGCACAAAGTCAACAGCCCGGATGAAAGACCCCATCTGGAACAAACGCTGGCGTGCTTTTCGCAAAGATTTCACGTCTAAGAGTTCATCGGACTCGATCCCCAAAAAATCCAATTCGCGTTTAACGACGTGTTCATTGGTTTTTTCGAGTCCAGTGATAATCACCTTACCGATAATTATGACATCACCTTCGTTGATTTTCAAGGT